>JALYLW010000085.1 GCA_030774055.1 Acidobacteriota bacterium | reverse complement strand
CACCAGAGGGCGCCCGTTTTGTTTTCAAAGGGTAGTCGCGATCATTTTTCCGCGATGATGGGCGCGATCTCAGCCGGGGTTGCCGGAGGGTCCAGAGGCGGTACCAGTCGCAGCCGCGGCGGCGGCGAGGACTGGGTAGCGGAGACGCGAAGCTGACGCTCGGTGACCTCGAAGAGGTCGTCAGCCTGGATCGGCTTGGCGAGATAGGCGTCCATGCCCGCCTTCAGGCAATCGGCCTCATCGCCGGACAACGCGCGCGAGGTCATCGCAACGATGGGCAGGTGATAGCCGGTGACGCGCTCTTGGTCGCGGATGGTGGCGGTGCAGTCGAAACCGTCCATCTCGGGCATCTGGACATCCATCAGCACGCAGCCAAAGCCGGCATAGCCGCAATCTTCGAGCAGCGCGAGCGCCTCGCGTCCGTTGCCGGCCACCACCACGGTGTGGCCGCGTTTCTCCAGCAGGCGTTTGGTCACCACCTGGTTGACGTGGTTGTCTTCGACCAGCAGGATGCGTCCGCTGGGCCGCGCCTCGCGCAGGGAGTGGCGCGTGATCAGCGTGGGGCGATGGTTTTTCGCGGGGGCCTGAGTCAGCGCGGAGACGATGGCGGCGCGCAGCTCCGAGCGCCGGACCGGTTTGGGAAGATACGCGGCAACGTTCAACTCGCGGCAGCGGGCGGCATCACCGGGCTGCCCGGACGAGGTAAGCATCACGATGGTGGCGCCGGCGATGCTGGGATCTTTCCGGATAGACGCGGCCAGGGTAAAGCCATCCGCTTCGGGCATCTGGAAATCGGTGAGCACGAGCGGGAAAGGGCGACCGGACGCCTGCGCGGCGCGCAGCCGCGCGAGCGCGTAGGGTGCGCTGGCCGCAAGGGCGGGGAGCATCCCCCAGCTGACGAGCATCTCTTCGAGCAGGCGGCGGTTGGTGGCGTTGTCGTCGACCACGAGCACGGTGAGGCCGCTGAGGTCGAAAGCGTCCACCGGCGCGACGGCGGCGGAGCCATGGGCGGCGTCGAACCGGGCGGTGAAATGGAAAATGCTTCCCTTGCCCACCTCACTCTCCACCCAGACGCGCCCGCCCATCCTCTGGACCAGCTGCGATGCGATGGTCAGGCCGAGCCCGGTGCCGCCGTAGGTCCGCGTGGAGGAACCGTCGGCCTGAGTGAAGGCCTCGAAGATGCTGTCTTGCCGTTCGGGCGGGATACCGACGCCGGTATCGCTGATGGCGAAGCTAAGCGCCAGGCCGCCGGAAGCGACGGATTCGCTGGTCACGCGCAGCACGACCTCGCCCTGCGGAGTGAACTTGATGGCGTTCCCCAACAGGTTGGCGAGGATCTGGCGCAGGCGTCCCGGGTCGCCGTGCAACAGGCGCGGCACGGTGGCGGCAATGTCGACGATCAGTTCGAGGCCGTTGCGGTGCGCCTGCCATGACGCGGCGTTGGCAGTGTCGGCGATGGCGTCGTGGGGGTCGAAATCGATGGGGCTGAGCTCGAGCTTGCCCGCCTCGATGCGAGAGAAATCCAGGATGTCGTTGATGACGGTGAGCAGCGTATCCGCGCATGCCTTGACGATCCCGAGGTTCTCGCGCTGTTCGGTGGTGAGATCGGTATCGAGCACGACCTCGGTCATGCCGATCACGCCATTCATCGGAGTCCGGATCTCGTGGCTCATGTTGGCCATGAACTCGCTCTTGGAGCGGTTCGCGGCTTCTGCCGTCTCTTTGGCGCGACGCAGGTCGGCGGTACGCGCGTGCACCTCGGTTTCGAGTATCTGGCTGTACTGGCCCTGGTGGTCAGCGTAGGTCTTGAGGCGCAACAGGTTCCGGATGCGCGCACAGAGCTCGGCACGGTCGACCGGTTTGCTGAGGAAATCCTCCGCGCCGGCATTCAGCCCGAGCAGGCGCGCGTTGCGGTCCTCGAAGGAGGTGAGCATGATGATGGGAATATTCCTGGTGCTGGGGTCGGCTTTGAGCTGGCTGACGACCTGGTAGCCATCCATGCCCAGCAAAATGACGTCGAGCAGGATGAGGTCGGGAGGGTGGCGGGCGATGATGGCCAGCGCCTCCTCGCCGCTGTTGGCGGTCTCGAGGAGGTAGCCTTCGGGCGCGAGCATGATCTGGAGCAGCTGTTGGTTGCGAGTCTCATCGTCAACGATGAGGACACGCGCCGGGCCGACGGTGACGGACGGAGGACTCGCCCGCTGGCTGCTGTCGGGCATCATGTCCTCGCGAGCTTTGTTCTCGCGAGCTTTGATTTCACGAGCTTTGATTTCGAAGTCCATGTTTTCGCGATCCTTGATCTCGCCACCCAGGTTCGCGCGCGCTTTGATCTCGCTTCCCATGGTTTCGCCGGTTGCCATCAGCGACCACGGGATGAGACCAGCAAGTGAGCGGAGATCAGGCTCAAGAATTCTTTGTAGTCCAAGGGCTTGGCGATGTAGGCATCACAGCCCGCCGCTCGAATGCGCTCTTCGTCGCCCTTCATCGCCAGGGCGGTGAGCGCGATCACGGGGATGGCGCTGGTGGCGGGATCGGCTTTCAGCAACGCCGTGGCTTGCAGGCCGTCCATGCCGGGCAGCTGGATATCCATGAGGATCAAGGCGGGTTGCTGTTCGCGTGCGAGCATGAGCCCGGCCTCGGCGTCGACCGCCTTGATCACGCGGTGACCCGCTGCCTCGAGCAAAAAGCAGGCGAGCGCCATGTTGGTGGGATTGTCTTCGACGATGAGGACGTTTGGCATCAGGCGGCCACGGGGCGTCCTGACATGGCGCGGCGCACTTCCTGGGCGAAGCGGTCGCCATCGAACGAGGCTTTTTCCATGATGGTGGAAACGCAGCTATTGAGCTTGGAGCGGTCGTCCGCGGTGACCTGCTTGGCGGTGACCACGAGGATGGGGATGGAGGCGGTAGCAAGCTGTTCCTTGAGCGCGTCGACCACGTCGAAGCCGTTGACATCGGGCATCAAGAGGTCGAGCACGATCAGGTCGGGGAGCTCGCGCCGCGCGATCTCGATGGCCTCGCAGCCGCCATACGCGCGCAGCACGGTGCCGGCCAACCCGACGATGCGGACGGCGATGAGCTCGACGGCCTTGGGATCGTCATCCACCACCAGCACGCGGAGCGTTTTGCCGGGCGCGACCGGGAACAAGCCCAGGTCGACCAGCGATCCGTAGAGTTCCTGCCGGGAAATGGGCTTTTGCATGACCGCGGCAGCGCCCAAAGCGAACCCCTTGTTGCGATCGGCGACAATCGAGATGATCACCACGGGGACCCGCGCCAGTTCGGGGATATGCTTGATCTGCCCGAGGAATTCCCAGCCATCCATGTTGGGAAGCATGATATCGAGTGTGATGAGCGATAACGGCTGCTGCACCGCCATCGCCAGGGCGGCCTCGGCCGACGCGGCATGGAGCACGGTGAAACCCTCCGCCTCGAGCTGCACGGCGATCAGCTTGGCGGACTTGTAATCGTCTTCCACCACCAGCGCGGTGCGCACTTCCCGCGGGCACGGGAGCCCGGATGCGGCGACCACCTGGAGGGATGCGAGCGGTGCGCCCGGCGACACGCTTCTGGCATGGTCTGGCTCGAGGCGAAGCGGCAGCCAGACGGTGAAGCAGGAGCCTTGGTTCACGGCGCTTTCCACCGCGACCGTCCCGCCATGCAGTTCCGCGAGCAGCTTGACCATCGCCAGCCCCAGGCCCGTACCTTCGAATTTGCGCGCCAAACCACTGTCGATCTGGCTGAACGGGCGGAAGAGCTGCGTCAGCCCTTCCGGGGAGATACCGATGCCGGTATCGCGCACGCTGATCTGCAGGAACTCATTGAACTCATTCTCCGGCAGCGGGAAGCGCCGGCCGATGGCCCCACTCGAGTGCCCCACCACGGAGCGCAGGACGCGGGTGGCGCGCAGGGTCACGTGGCCACCCTCGCCGGTGAACTTGACGGCGTTAGAGAGCAGGTTGTAGAGGATCTGCTTGACCTTGCGCGGGTCGACCTGGATGGATCCGATCGCCTCCAGCGCCGCGACCTCGAGTTCGAGCTGGATGTGACGTTTCACCGCTTTCTCGCGGATGATGGACAGGCTGTTCTGGAAGAGAGCTTCGAGCGGCATGGGGGGCGCGAGGTCGAGCGTCATCTTGCCGGCCTCCACCTTGGAAAGGTCGAGGATGTCGTTGATGAGGGAAAGCAGGTGCTTGCCGCTGCTGAAGATATCGCCGATGAAGCCGCGCTGCTGCTCGGTAAGATCGCCCATCAGCCCATCGCGCAGCACCTCGGAGAAACCGATGATGGCGTTGAGCGGCGTGCGCAGCTCATGCGACATGTTGGCGAGGAACTCGGACTTCATCCGGCTGGCATCCTGCAGCTCGGCGTTCTTGAGCTTGAGTTCCCGCTCGAAGACTTTCAGTTCGGTCACGTCGCGGGCGGCGGCGAAGACGCCTTGCAGGCTGCGGGCACGGTCGTGGAAGGTGGTCGCGTTGTAGGAGACCACCGTTTCCTTGCCATCGCGCGCGCGCGCGGTGAGCTCGTAGTTGGTGACCTTGCCTTCGCTCAACACGCGCTTGATGCCGGCCTCGGCGCGGTCGGGATCGGTGAAATAGCTCTTGAACGGAGCGCCGATGAGTTCGTCGCGGGTGCAGCCGGTGAGCGCTTCGGTCTGCTTATTCACGTCGGTGACGATGCCGCGAGGGTCGGTGGTCATGAGCGCATCGATGTTCGACTCGATGAGCGAGCGGGTGTAGAAGTGCTGGTCGCGCAAGCGCTGGTCGAGTTTCTTCTGCTCTTCCTCGATCTGCTTGCGGGCGGTGTTGTCGGTGCCGATGAGCAGGTAGCCGATGATGGCGTCCTTGGCGTCGCGCAGCGCGGTGACGGAGACGACGGCCGGGAAGCGGCTGCCGTCCTTGCGGATGTAGGTAAGTTC
>JALYLW010000084.1 GCA_030774055.1 Acidobacteriota bacterium | reverse complement strand
GGCGAGCAGAGCGCTCACCCAGCCTAGTCGATGGACTGCAATTCTTTGCCGGGCTTGAAGCGGACAGCCTTGCCGGGCGGGATATTGACCTCGGCGCCGGTGCGCGGGTTGCGTCCGATACCGGTCTTGCGCGGGCGCACATTGAACACGCCGAAGCCACGCAGCTCGATGCGGTCGCCGCGCGAAAGTGCTTTCTTCATGGTGTCGAAGACGATCTCCACGGCCTGCTCGGCCTTGGTCTTGGTGATACCGGTCTTCGAGACGACCTGATTGATGATGTCGAGCTTGATCACGGGGCGGCTCCGCGACGCTGGATTTCGGCTGGGGTTATTGAGGTTCGTCCAACTCACGGATACTAAAGGGGATACGGGTCGGAAGTCAATCAACTGTTTTCCCGCGGATTTCCACCGTTGCGGGGTTCCCAAACAGCGGCACTTCGGAGATATTGGAGAGAGGATTCCCACGCGCGTCCACAGCAAGCGTGGAAAGTCCACAGGATATGCACAGCTGCCGCAGATGGGCGCTTGCCGCAAGTGGCGGTGGCATGGGAACTTAACTGTCCTGCCCCATCCGGAGCGGGATCAGCAGCCGAGTCTGGCAAGGGAAAGGGACTAGCATGAGTTCAGCCGCGCCCGTGCAAGTGCCGGTAAAGAGGAGAGGAATGTCGATCAAGAGCGACCGTTGGATCCGCATGATGGCACTGGAACACGACATGATCAATCCCTTCGCCGACCGGCAGAATGCGGCGGGGATGATCTCCTACGGGCTGTCGTCATATGGATACGACCTCAGGGTCTCCGACGAGTTCAAGATCTTTACCAACGTGCACAACGCGATCGTCGATCCGAAGGATTTCCGCGAGGAGTCGTTCGTCACCAAGCGGACGGACGTGGCTATCATCCCGCCCAACTCGTTCGCGCTGGCGCGCTCGGTCGAATACTTCAAGATCCCGCGCGACGTGCTCACTATCTGCGTAGGGAAGTCGACCTACGCGCGCTGCGGGATCATCGTGAACGTCACGCCGTTCGAGCCCGAGTGGGAAGGGTTCGTCACGCTCGAGATATCGAATACCACGCCGCTGCCCGCCAAGATCTATGCCAACGAAGGCCTGTGCCAGATCCTGTTCTTCCAGTCGGACGAGCCGTGTGAGATCAGCTACAAGGATCGCAAGGGGAAATACCAGAACCAGCAGGGCATCGTGTTGCCGAAATTGAAGTAGGGCGACGGTTAGCGACGTTATCTTCGAACGTCATTCTGTGACAACGGCGGACGCATGCGTCCGCCGTTTGTTTTTGCGCTTACGCGTGTGATAGGGTAAACGACAAATCTAGCCTGCATCGCTTTTCCCGGATGGATGAAATGCGCGCCTGAGCGCTTGTGGCGCGGAAGTGCCTGTCCGGCCGATGCGGCTCCAGTAGAGGCCCACGCGATGAAAGAAGACACAGCGGCAAGGCGGGCGCCCGAAGCGGCTGCCACGGCGGCCGCGCCGGCGTCAGCAAGCCAAGCCTCGCCGGTCTCCACGCCGACTGATGACTTCTCCAATCGGAAGCTGATCCGGCCGACGTTGACCCGTCCGGAGCTGTCCGAGCGCCGTGAGCGGCCCGCGGCTGGCGGTCGCAAGCTGGTCCCACCCGAGCAGACCCACGCCGAGAACTTTTACTACCAGAAACAGATGCAGACCCACACGCAGCTGGTCGTGGTACTCAAAGATGGCGAGCAGATCCGCGGGACCATCGAGTGGTACGACCGCGATTGCATCAAGATCACACGCTCGGGCCAGTCGAATATCCTGCTCTACAAGCCGAGCATCAAGTACATCTACAAGGACGAGAGCGGCAACGGGACAGGGAACAAGCGGTAAGCGATTTTGGCAGCAGGCGCCCGCTACGGCGGGCGCTTTTGTTTTTAGCGCTCGAGCGAGACGGCGAAGGCGTCCAGCGAGAGCGAGCGCAGCAGGTTGCGGCGCATGCCGCGCTCGACTTCGGTGAGTCCGTGGGCGGCGCCGGCGATCCAGTCGAAGCTGACCGGCTGCGCCATGCGCGCCAGGTCGGCGGCGATGTCGGTATTACGGATGAGCTCGGTCGTCCCTGACTTCGCGAACATCAAGTCCTCAAGCAGGAGATAGAGCGCACGCAGCAGCTGGTCGGTCTTGCCTTTGCCTTCGGCGCCGGCGCGATAGGTCTCGGTCACGCGGAAGAGCGCGCTATGGTCGTCACCACCGATGGCGGAGCGCAGGAGCGCGAGCGCGTCGGTGCGCGAGGCGATGTAGCCGGCAAGGTCGAAGTTGCGGGCGCGCCCGATGGCGCCTTGCGCGAGGCGCGCGACCAGCGCGCGCTGCTGCGCGGAGAAATCGGTGCGCTGGGCTCCGGAGTGCTGAGTCTCGGGGTGCTGAGAAAGAAACGCCTCGATCTCCGCGACCGGCAGCGCGCCCAGGGTGAGTGTGACGCAGCGCGAGCGGATGGTGGGCAGCAACTCGCCAGGATTCTCTGCCAGCAAAAAGATGGTCGCGAAATCGGGCGGCTCTTCCAGCACTTTGAGCAGCGAGTTCTCCGCCTCGCGGATGAACGCGGTCGAGGTGAAGATGAAGACGCGCTCGCGGCCTTCCTGCGGCTTGAAATAGATGTTCTCGATGACGTGGCGCACCTGGCCGACCTTGATCATCATCTGCGGCGGGTCGGGAGGGATCACCAGGACATCGGGATGAGTCTGAACGAAGACGCGCGTGTCTTTCTTGTCCGCGTCTTTCAGGCCTTCGCGCGCTTCGACCGCCTCGGTGAAGCGGGCGTCGAGATCATCGGCCTGTGCGATGCGGACGCAGTTAGAGCAGCGTCCGCAGAAATCGGCGAGGCCGGCGTTGTCCGGGCGCTCCAGGCAATTCATCGCCTTGGCGGCCATCTGCGCGAGCGTGTATTTGCCGGCGCCACGCGGCCCGGCAAGGATGACGGCGTGCGGCAGGCGGCCGCGCTCGATCATCTCGCGCAGGCGGGTGACGGTCTCTGCGTTGCCGTGAAAGGTGGCGAAGCCCATTACTTTCGCACCATTACTTTTGCACTCCCGTCGCCGTCTTCCCCACATGCCCCAGCACGCGCTCGCGGACGATGCCGAGGATCTCTTCGCTCACCGGATCGGGCTGGCGACGCGCGTTGACCACCGCTACGCGTTGCGGCTCGCGCTCCGCGATCTCCAGGTACTTGGCGCGGACGCGCTCGAAGAAGGCGCGGCTCTCCGATTCGAAGCGATTCTCATCACTCTGTACACCGGTTGGTTGACCGTGACCGTCGCATTGCTGGTTGCGGCGGCGCGCGCGCTCCACGCTGGCGGCGACGTCGGAATCCATCAGGATGGTGAGGTCGGGCTGCAATCCGCCGCAGAGCGTCCGATGGAGTGTGAGCACCGGCTCCGATCCGAGCTCGCGTCCGCCACCTTGGTAGGCCTCGGAAGAATCGGTGAAGCGGTCGCAGAGCACGAACTTGCCGCGGTCGAGCGCGGGGCGGATGACCTCGGCGATATGTTGCGCGCGCGCGGCGAACATGAGCGCCAGCTCCGCCCCGGGATCGAGCGCGGCGGTGCGTGAGTCGAGCAGCACGGCGCGGATCTTCTCTCCGATGGCGGTGCCGCCAGGCTCGCGCGTGGTGACCACATCGAGCCCTTGCCGGCGCAGCGCGGTAGCGAGGCGTTCGAGCTGGGTGGATTTGCCGCAGCCGTCGAGCCCTTCGATGGTGATGAACTTGCCGCGATGAGAAGTCACAGGAAGGGAAATGATAACAGGGTCGCTTGTGTTAGACTCCGGCGCAAAATGAGGGTTGGCGATTACATTGACGCGTACTGCTCGCGCTGCAAGCGCGTGATGGACCACACCGTCGTCGCGATGGAGTCGGCGCCGGGCGCCGGGGTGGTCGCCTCAGACGTGAGCCGCGTCCGCTGCCGCACCTGCGACTACGAACACACCTTCCGCAAAGGCCAGGCCGGCAAGAAGGAGCTGACCAAAGAAGAGGCCTTCAACAAGGTGCTCGCCTCGGTTATGGGGACGGTCCCGGAGAAGGACGAGAAGTCGCCGAAGCCGAAGCGGAAGAAGAAGTAGTTCTCCGCTGGCTCCCTCTGGTCGGACTGGGGCCCGCTCGAGGAGGACAAGAAATAGCGAGAACCGTTGCCTCCTCCTCGCTACTTGCCCCTCTAGTCCTCCACCACTCCAGCGAACAAATCGCTCTCGACAGCGGCATCGGCCATCCGCGGCGTGGTCGTCGCTGCGAGGTGGAAGTTCTCGAAGTTTCCACGTTTCCGGATAGTCCCTTCGAATCGCGGCAGCAACGGGTTCTGCGAGGTATGCGCGGCGAAGGCGCGGATCTTCGTCTCGAGATGCGGACCGATGTCGATCACGGTGGTGACGGGCGCGAGCGAGACCGGCTGCGGCAGTTCCGGGATGGCGGCCAGCGCGCTCGAGTAATAAAGCTTCTGCGCGCAATGCGGCTTGAGCCCGCCGTCTTTTCGTTCAACCTCGAGTTGGTCAGCGAAGCGATTGGTCCGTCCCGCCCAGTGATACGCGGCGGTGGCGAAGAGCGCGGCCATCGAGTGGTCGGGGTGCGCGGTGACGGCGCCTTCGGTGCCGATGGTCAGCACCACGTGCGGACGGAACTCGCGGATGCGCCGCACCAGCGCGCCGGTGACGGCCTGGAAGTCCTCGCGATCGAGCGCGGCGTCGGCGTAGTCGAGCACCTCGCCGCGGCTGATCATCAGGATCTTGCAGGAGCGAGCGAACTCCTCACGCCGCATGGCGGAGAGTTCAGCGTCTGACTTTGCGCCGCCGCGGTTGCGGGCGGCCTGCCCCGGGGTCAGGCAGAGGACGAAAGTCTCCACCTTGCGTTCACTGTACAGAGCAAGCGTGCCGCCGAAGCCACCGGCTTCGTCGTCGGGATGAGCAGTAACGCAAAGCAATCTCAGCATTTAGCTTGGCGCCATCCAACCACAGGAATTTGGCAAGCGGTGTGCACTCGTGGAATCGAGGATTGTTTGCGGTTCGACCGCTGCACACCCCCATGCAGGATACAACGCGCACGCGTCGCTTTGTGATTCTCGACCCGACCGGAGCGCATCAGCAAATTCCACTTGAAAATGTTCTAGGCTTTCTTCTAGACGTCCGCCGCTTCGGCCAGGGCTACTTCTTCCTCTTCCAGCGCAGCGATATCCGCCACTCCCTTCTCTTCCAACATGAACTCGAGGACCTCCTGCGGATGGGCGGCCATCCAGACCGGGGCGAACGACTGCCGATGCAGCGGCGAAGGGCCGTGCGCGCGCAGCGTTTCGGCGTGGTGCTTGGTGAAGTATCCCTTGTTGGAAGCGAGACGGTAGATGGGGAAGACGGGGTCCCAGGCGGTAACCATGCGGTCGCGCTCGACCTTGGCGATGATGGATGCGGCGGCGATGGAAGCGGAGAGCGCGTCGCCGTGGATGAGCTTGGTCTGCGAGCAGGGCGCTTCCGCCGAAGGCCAGTCGAGCCGCATGGCGTCGATGAGCAGATGGTCGGGCGCAGGGTCGAGTTGCGCGAGCGCTTCGACCATGGCGAGGCGGGAAGCCTGGTAGATGTTGATCTGGTCGATGCGGGCGGAATCCACCGCGGCAATGGCCCAGGCGATGGCGCGCTCGCGGATGCGCTCGGCCAGCACCTCGCGGCGCGGCGCGGGCAAGAGCTTGGAATCGCGCAGTCCTTTGATGCGGTCGCTGCGATCGAGGATCACGGCGGCGGCGACGACGGGACCGAAGAGCGATCCGCGGCCGACTTCGTCCACTCCGGCGACGAGCGTGCAGCCGGTGTCCCAAGCCCGCTTCTCGTAGCGCGTGGTGCACTTCAGGCGCTTCAGCAGGCGCAACTTGGCGGCAGCCTTCGAGAGCGGCTTGCCGTCGGGCGAGGCGAGTTTCAGTTTGCGTGGCAGAAGCTTTGACCGCAGAGGCCGCAGAGATCGCGGAGGATTGGGGCCATTCTATTCTGAATCGCGTCCCTTGCGAACAAAGAGAAACACGCAGCGAAGCGCCGAAAAGCTCGGCGTTCTCTGCGTGCTCTGCGGTCGCTGAGCTCTACTCCGCTTCGCGGAGGCGAGCGGCCTTGCCCTTGAGGTTGCGCAGGTAGAAGAGCTTCGCGCGGCGGACCTTGCCGGAGCGCAGCACTTCAACCTTGTCGAGCACTTTGGAGTTGCGCGGGAAGATGCGCTCCACGCCGTGCCCGAAGCTGACCTTGCGGACGGTGAAGCTGCCCTGCGGCCCGTTGTTGATGGCGATGACCGTGCCCTCGAAGGCCTGGAGACGTTCTTTATCGCCTTCCTTGATCTTCACGTGCACGCGCACGTTGTCGCCGGGACTGAGTGCGGGAATGTCGGTGCGCTGCAACTTGGCGAGGACTTTATCCATGATGGGTGAGATCGACATGATTGTTTTCCTTCGTTCCTGAACTTTACTTTTAATCCGTGCCGCCGCGCTCGCTGCCGAGTTCGGCGATCAAACTTTTATCTTCATCGCTGAGCGCGACCTCGTGCAGCAGGTCGGGCCGGTTCCGCAATGTCTTCTCCAGCGCGCGGCGGCGGCGCCAGCGGCGTATCTCATCGTGGTTGCCGTTGACCAGGACTTCCGGCACCGGCATGCCGCGAAAATCTGCGGGACGCGTGTAATGCGGGTAGTCCAGCAACCCGCCGGAAGCGCACGTCGCATCCGGCATGCCCGCAGCTTTCTCCGCCCGCTGCGAGCTGAAACTTTCCTGTTTCGACGAAGCGTCGTTGCCGAGCGCTCCGGGCACCAGGCGTGCGACCGCGTCGATGATGACGGCCGCGGGCAGCTCGCCGCCGGAGAGCACGAAATCCCCGGCCGAGACTTCGCGGTCCGCGAGGTGTTCGGCCACGCGCTCGTCCACGCCCTCGTAGCGGCCGCAGATCAGCACCAACCGCTCCAACCCGGCAAACTCTTCCGCCATCCGCTGGTCGAACATCTCGCCCTGCGGCGAGAGCAGCACAACCGAATCCTTCGCCTGCCGAGCGCGACGTTGTTGCAGCGGCGCTAGCGCAAGCGATTCGGCACATTCGAAGATGGGTTCGGGCTTCAATACCATGCCCTCGCCACCGCCGAACGGGCGGTCGTCCACCGTGCGATGCTTGTCGCGGGTGAACGTCCGCAGGTCACGTATCTGGATGTCAATGAGCCCAGCTTCGCGCGCCCGGCGCACGATGCCGTGTTGCAAAGGACCGTGGAAGAAGTCTGGAAAGATCGTGAGTATCTCAAACTTCATCGCGGTCCGTCTGGCCTGACTGCTGCTCCTGTTTCTCCTCCTCGGTGAGGGGAGCGTCCAAGTCCAGCAATCCGGCGGGCAGCGCCATCTCCAGCCGCTTGCCCGGTAGATCCAAACTCTTAATAAACTCGGTGACGAAGGGGACCAGCAACTCGCGGTCGCCCACTTTCACCACCAGCAGCGGCGCCGCACCTGCGCCCGCCTGCACATCCGAAACTTTTCCCACGAACTTGGCGCCATCGTAGAGCGCCGTGCCCACGAGGTCGCTGATGTATGCCGCACCTTCCGGCAGCGGCACCCGCTCGGCCGCCGGCACCTGCACTTCGTAACCGGCGAGCGCTTCGGCGTCGGTGATGGAATCCACGCCCGCGAACTTCAGCACCACGCGGCCCTTGTGCAGCCAGAACTCTTCCAACTGCAGCCTACGTCGCGAGCCATCGGGCGCGAGCGCGGAAAGCTGCTTACGCTCCGCGAATCGCTCAGGGAAATCCGTATGCAAGTCGGCAGCGACCTCGCCGCGGCGTCCTTGCGCGCGGACGACGCGCGCTACGGTGATGAACGCCTGGTCTGCGATGCTGCTTCCCTCGACTCTCACTCCGCCGGCATCCGCTAGTCGCTACTCGTCATTCCAGGATCTCCAGCGTGTAGCGTTTCTTCAGCTTCATGCTGGCGGCGCCCAGGATGGTGCGGATAGAACGCGCCGTGCGTCCTTGTTTGCCGATGACCTTGCCCAGATCGTTGGGAGCGACACGCAACTCGAGGACGGTGTTCTGCTCCCCCGCGATCGCGCTCACTTGCACTTGCTCGGGCTCGTCTACCAGTGCCTTGGCGATCTCTTCGACCAGCAATCGCATGTCCCCACCGTGCTCATTCGCCATACAGCGGCTCCTTCATTGCTGGGGGGCCTATGCCTTGTCTTACGATCGTAAGTCTTGCGATCTTACGCTAGGCCTATTATGCCGCCGCGGGAGCGTTCGCTGGCGCTTTTTCGAGCAGGCGGGTGAGGGTGGGGGAAAGCTGCGCGCCCTTGGAACGCCAGTACTCGATGCGGTCACGCTTCACTTCGAAGCTGGCCGGGCTGGTGCGCGGGTTGTAGGTCCCCACCACTTCGACGGAGCGTCCATTGCGGGCGCGCTCCTTGTCGATGACCACTACGCGGTAGTAAGGCTGCTTGCGCGCACCAAAGCGCGCCATACGGATCATTAACACAGAGGTATTTCCTTTCAGCTTGTTCCCAGAGAGGTCCCCGAGGATGGGCGTAAACATTGATTATCGCGTAAATAGCTGGTGGTTGGCAAGTTAAGGCGATCAGCAGGCGTGAGGGAATCCCGCTCGCCCTCGCTCTGCTACGATACCAACCATGAACCCTAGCGTGAACAAGCGCACCACCTCGCTGATCCTGTGGTCGGTGTTTTGGGCAGTCCTGCTCATTTCTGCCGCTTTCCTGCTGAAAGGGAATCCGGCGCGGAACTGGGTGGAGTCCGTCATCTTCACTGTGGCGATGGCCTCACTGATCCTGATGGGCCTGCTGAGCAACCGGCGCAATGCCTGCGAGCAGAACGCCGGCGGCCCTCAAGACGCCCCCAAATAGCCGACCGCCCAGACCATGACCTCCGTACGCATCGACAAGTGGCTTTGGGCAGCTCGATTCTTCAAGACGCGGTCGTTGGCCGGGAAAGCCTGTGACCTGGGACGGATCCAGTCCAACGGACAGCTCGCCAAGCCCGCCCGCGAGGTCCGCGTGGGAGACATGCTGGGGATCACCAGCCCCGCTGGCGATTTTCATGTGGAAGTCCTTGGACTCAGCGAGGTACGCGGGCCGGCTGCGACGGCGCAAACGCTGTACCGCGAGACCGAAGCCAGCCGGGAGCTGCGGCTGAAAGTGGCCGCAGAGCGCAAGGCGATGAAGCAGTTCGAAGAGTTACCCGCAGGCAGACCATCCAAGCGCGATCGCCGCAGGATCATCCAGTTCCGCGGGAGAGGCTGAGCGGAGTCCGGTCGAGCCCCACGGAAGGCCTAGAAGCCCTTGAGCACGCGGACGATCCGGAGCAATTCCTGCGGTTCAGGGCGGTGGGTGAAGTCCGCGTCGATGCGCGACCAGACGATGGTGGAGTCGGGCGCGATGACGAACGTCGCCGGCATGGGCAGCACCCAGTCTTTGGCGGCGTTCGCGTTCTCGAGGTTCACAAAGACGCCGCGATAATGCGAGATCAGTGAGTCGGGCAGCGGCCACGCGACGCCGTAAGCGCCCGCGACCTGGTTGCCGCTATCGCTCAACACGTTAAAACGCAAGCGATGCTGCTCGGCGGTGAAGCCGGAGTGCTGCGGCTTCTGCGGCGAGATGGCTGCGATGGTCGTCTTGAGTGCGTCAAACTCCGGTCGCGCCTTTTCCAACTCTTCCAACTGAGCGATGCAGTAGGGACACCAGCGTCCGCGATAGAACGCGAGGACGACGGGGCCTTGCGCCAATCGCTGGGCGAGGATGAAGTTGCGCTCCTGCGTGCCCGGCCGTTCCACGCCCGGCAGTTCCACGCCCGGCAGCTCAAAGTCAGGCGCCTTGTCGCCGGTCTTCAGGGCGCGATCAGCCGCGCCTGAGGCGATGAGCTCGCGGACAGCTTGGCGCGGCGGCTCGAGCTTGGCGGCTGAGACGAGGTCTTCCACCTGCTTGGTGATGGCGGCCAGGCGCGCGGCGAGCGTCGTGTGGGCGGGCTCTTCGACTTTCGGATTGGAGCCGCGCCATTCCATGGAAGGAGTTAGGAGATAGGAGTTAGTAGTTAGGGGCCGGAGATGGGGCAAGCCCCGTCTCTACCAGCGGGTCATGCGGACCCGATCACATTCCTGGCAGTTTCATGCCGGCGAAGCGGCGGTCGAGTTTGCCGCGGCCCATGGACTTGAACATCTTCTTCATCTGCACGTACTGGCGCAGGAGCTGGTTCACTTCCTGCACGCTGGTGCCGGAGCCGCGGGCGATGCGCTTGCGGCGCGAGCCGTTGATGACCTCGTGGTGGTCGCGCTCGTGATCGGTCATCGAGTTGATGATGGCCTCGACGTGGACGAGTTCCTTGTCGTCGAAATTGTCGGCCACCTTCTGCATGCCGGCGAAGGGACCGACGGAGGGCATCATCTTCACGATGCTGGAGAGCGAGCCGAGTTTCTTGACCTGGCGCAGTTGCTCACGAAAATCGTCGAGCGAGAAGCCGTCGCCGGCCAGGACTTTCTTGGCAAACTCTTCCGACTTCTTCTTGTCGATCTTGTCTTCAGCTTTCTCGATGAGCGAGAGGATGTCGCCCATGCCCAGGATGCGTCCGACGATGCGGTCAGGGTGGAAGGGTTCGAGCGCGTCGTACTTCTCGCCCACGCCGATGAACTTGATGGGCTGTCCGGTGACGTTGCGGATGGAGAGCGCGGCGCCGCCGCGAGCGTCGCCATCCATCTTGGTGAGGATCACGCCGGTGAGCGCGAGCTTTTTGTGGAACTCGTCGGCGGAGTTCACCGCGTCCTGCCCGGTCATGGCGTCGGCGATGAAAAGGATCTCCTGCGGGTTGAGGAGCTTTTTGAGCGACTGCATCTCCTCCATCAGCTGATCGTCGATGTGGAGCCGGCCGGCGGTGTCCACGATGAGCACGTCGCAGCCGGAGTTCACCGCCTCGCGGCGCGCTTCTTTCGCCAGACGCTCGACCGTGGCGGTGTTCGCCGCTTCGACTTTGCCTTCGTAGATGGCGGCGCCGATGGCGTCCGCAACCACCTTGAGCTGCTGGCGCGCGGCCGGGCGATAGACGTCTACGGAAACAAGCAGCGGGCGGTGTCCACCCTTTTTCAGCCAGGCGGCAAGCTTGCCCGAGGTCGTGGTCTTGCCGGAGCCTTGCAGCCCGGCCATGAGGACGACCGTGGGCGGCGTGCCAAACTTCAGTTTTGCGGTGTCTTTGCCGAGGATGGCGATGAGTTCGTCACGCACGATCTTGACGACCTGGTCGGCAGGCGAGAGCGCGGTCATCACCTCCTGGCCGAGCGCCTTCTCGCGGATGTGGTCGATCAGTTCTTTTACGACGTTGAGATTGACGTCGGCTTCCAGCAGCGCCAGGCGCAGCTCGCGCAGTGCTTCGCCGATGTTTTCCTCGGTGAGCGTGCCTTGTCCGCGCAGGTTCTTGAAGGCGCGCTGGAGCTTGTCTTGTAGGTTCTCGAACATGGTGTCTACTGGAGATACTTACGAATCCTTGATTCTAACAGCGGCTGCGAAGTCGTACCGTAGCGCCGGCGTCCCGCCGGCTGTAGTGGCGGCATCATGCCGCCGCTCCCTCACGTTCCCAGCACTTCCTTCGCTGCCACCACGGTATTGCAGTGGATGGTGACGGTATCTTCGACGCGGCGGGCGTAGCCACCGGCGTAGGTCACCATCACGGGGATGCCGCGAGCTTTGGCGGCTTGAAAGACGAGGCGGTCGCGTTGTTTGAGTCCGTCGATGGTGAGGGCGAGTCCGCCGAGCTGGTCTTCACGATACGGGTCGGCGCCGGCGATATAGCAGATGAGGTCGGGAGTGAAGCGGCGCAAGCCGGAGCTGAGCGCGTTATCCAGCCAGGAAAGATAGACGGCGTCGTCGGTGCCATCAGGCAGGTTGACGTCGATAGACGACGGCGGCTTGATGGCCGGGTAGTTGTGCTGCTGGTGGAGCGAGATGGTGAAGACGCCGTGCGCGGGCTGATCGGTCTGCGCAGGCTGGGCTGCTCGAACGAAGCCGGGAGAGTGCGAGGGGAGTGGCGCGAGCGGGTCGTTGTCGTTCATTTTAACGGCGGGAGGAAAGATGGCCGCCGTGCCATTGCCATCGTGAACATCACAGTCCACGGTCATCGCGCGCTCGATGGCGCCGTCTTTCTGCATCCGGCGGATTGCGACGGCGACGTCGTGGATCATGCAGAAGCCTTCGCCGTGGTCGGGGAAGGCGTGGTGGAATCCGCCACCGATGTTGAAGCCGACGCCGTCTTTCAACGCCAGCCGCGCGGCGCGGATCGACCCGCCGGCGGCGAGCCAGAAGGCGCGGACGAGTTCCGGCGAGTACGGGATCTCCATCTGCATCTCCTCGGTCTGCGAGAGCGTCCCCGTCGTCAGCTTCCGGACGTAGTCGGCGGTGTGGACGAGAAGGATATCGGCGTCGGTGGCGGACGCGGGAGTGACGAAGTCGGCCGGGTCAGCAATGCCCTCGGCCAGCAGACGCTGCTGGACGAGCCGGTACTTCTCGGCCGGGAAGACGTGCGTGCCGATGGGCAGGTAGTAGCCGTCGCTGTAGACAAGCTTGAAGGGAAGCATAGTCAGGGACTTAGCGCTTCGCCGCGATAAATGCGGCTAGGCGCAACTTTTCGCCCCGTCCCGAGTTTATACGAGCACCAGGGAAGTAAAAAAAGGGAGCTTATCAAGATGGGTGTTATGAAGAAGAAGACTGTCGGGATCGTATTAGCGGCAATGTTGAGCCTGGGCGCGATCGCAGCCGTGGGCGCGGAGGTGGCTGAGCATAGTGGCCACGGCCGTCATGGACGCGGCGGGATGCGCGGCGGCATGTTCATGGGGAAAGACATGGAGAGCCGCCTGAACCTGACCGACGACCAGAAGGCAAAACTGAAGCAGATGCACCAGCGGCAGCGCGAGCAGATGAAGTCGCAGTTCGCGGAAGGCGGGCAGGGCGCCGGTGGTCATCAGGCGCTGATGCAGGAAGTGTTCAAGGACAATCCGAACCCGGCGGTGATCCAACAGCGGGTGGCGGAGATGCAGCAGCGGCAAGCGGCGGCACTCAACGCGCGCGTGGCGGCGATGCAGGAGTTCAACTCCATCCTGACGCCAAACCAGCGCGGCGAGATGCAGAAGCTGATGGCCGAGCGCGCGCAGAAGCGCCAGGAATGGCAGGCGAAGCGTGCCGAGCGTCACCAGCAAAAGCAGCAAGAGAACCAGGACAAGCCCAAGCAGCCGTAAGTGGTTTGTGCAGTAAGCAGCAGCCGCCGTCTTCCCCAGGAGACGGCGGCTGTTTGCTTTGGTGCCGCCCTGGGGCGGTTCGCTCCCTTCACCGCCGGGAGCTGTTTTGGTCAGACAGCAACCCGGTCCAGCAGCTACTCTCGGTTTTTGAGCAGCAGCGATTCTCGAGGACGTTCCCTCGCATCCAACCGAGTGAACAATGACAACGCGCGCAGAACGCATTACGCAAACACACTCCAGGGGGAGTTAATGCATTGGCGAAGTGCCCTGGGGAACTGGGGTACGAAGAAGCTGCGGGAAGGATTGCTATCCATGCTTGAGACCTGGGAAGAAGCAGAACGGAAATTGCGCCGGAAGATGAGAATGTTTCCGGGGCTGACGAAGTCGCGGCATCCGGAACCAATGCCGCTACAGCAGCGCGACAGCCAGAACCGCGAGAGCCAGAACGAGGAGCGGCATGCCGAGCAGCGTCGCTACGAAGACGCGCGCCGCAAGGCCATCGTCTCGGTCTATGGCAGAGACCTATTGAGCGAAGATCACATCGCCGGCGTGCCGTCCGCAAAAAGCAGGCCGCGGAAAAAGAACGCCGCCTAACGCTTCTTGTCTCTGTCTCGGGCGGGTGGCGGCACGCGGTGGCGGATGGGGACGATTGCGCCCTTTTCCGGATCGGTGGGCACATCGTAAGCGCGCGCCACGATCTCCTGGCTGAGGTGGCTGACGAACTCCTGCATCTGGCGCTGCATCTCTTCCATCCGCGCGCGCATTTGCAGGATGATGGCGATGCCGCTGATGTTCACTCCCAGCTCGCGCGCCAGCGACAAGATGAACTCGAGGCGTTCGAGGTCTTCATCGGTGTAAAGACGCGTGTTGCCTTCGGTGCGCGAGGGCTGGAGCAGGCCTTCGCGCTCATAGAGCCGTAACGTCTGCGGATGGATGCCGTACATCTCGGCGACCGCCGAGATCATGTACGCGCCTTGCTTCTTGCGCTTACCCATGAGTTCCCTCGCTGCGCTCGGGATTTCGCCTGCGGGCTCCCGCTCCGCTCACGCC
>JALYLW010000083.1 GCA_030774055.1 Acidobacteriota bacterium | reverse complement strand
TTCATAGCAGGGTCCTGCTGAGGAGCCCGCCACGGCGCGCGAGCGGGCGCCTTCTCCGGCTCGCGAGCAGCGACGAAGCATCTTGGGTTGGCGGCGTGGGGTCGCAGGGAAGAACCACCAGGCTGATTTTTCTTCCCCGGCAAAACTTTTCCCGCCCCGGCTCGTCTATACGCACAGACACGCATAGAGCTAAACCGTGTCAGGGAAAACAGGGACTCCGCCGGTCAACACCGGCGGGGATTTTTTGTCTGGGTTGTCATTCTGAGCGATGCGCGAGCCGACCCGCCAAGGCGAGCTCGAGTCGAAGAACCCCGATCGCAACCACGATGCTACGGGAAGATCATCCCTCGCGCTTCCCTTCGCTCCGCGACAGGTACTTCTTCACCACCTCGTCCCACTTCCCTTGCGCGCGCAGGATGAACTCAATGGCGTCGCGGGCGGCGCCGTCGCCGCCGCGATGGTCGGTGATGAACTGCGCTTCGTCCTTCACCTCTTCGCGCGCGTTGGCCACCGCCATCGCCAGGCCGCAGCGCCGCATGATGGGCAGGTCTACGAGGTCATCGCCCAGGAACGCGACTTCTTCGGCCTTTAAGCCGGCCTCTTTCAATATCTGGTCGAGTGCGTCGGCCTTGTCCACCACACCCTGGTGGACGTAGTCGAGTTTCAGGTCACGCGCGCGCAGCGCGACCGTCTCCGAGATGCGCTTGGTCACGGCGCCCGTCTTCAACCCCGCCATCCGCGCCAGCGAGATCCCGGTACCATCGTGCGCGCTGAATCCCTTGGCTTCGATCATCATGCCGGGCGCAATCGCGTAGCCGCCGGCATCGAGTTTCGCGCCCGCCCCGCCTTTCGGATGGCCTTCTACTCCGTGGGGCGCGGGAAACAGCCAGATGGTGCCGTCGGTCATCACGCCGTCCACATCCATCAGGATCAGCTTGATCTTCTTTGCCTTCGCCTTCGACATGGGGCGATTCTAAATGCGCTCTCCGCTATCCGCCCTGCGCTTTCCGTCAGTTCTTGGGGGAGCGGACAGCCGAAGGCGGAGAGCGCTTTCTGCGCTAGCGAAGAAATTACGAACCTGATATAATCGTTGAAACAATGTCTGTCCCGTCCATCCCTGCTGCCCTCCAGTGGGCCCATCCCCTCGTGCAGGAGTGGTTCGTCGCGAAGTTTGGGACGCCGACCGAGCCGCAGGAGCAAGGCTGGCCGCACATCCTCGCCGGCCGCACCACCCTCATCTCCGCGCCCACCGGCAGCGGTAAGACCCTCGCCGCCTTCCTGGTGATGATCGACCGCCTCGTCCGCAAAGCGCTTGCCGGCGGACTCGAGGACCGCACCGAGGTCCTCTACATCTCGCCGCTCAAAGCGCTCGGCAACGACATCCAGAAGAATCTCGAAGCGCCGCTCGGCGAGATCATGCAGATGGCGCACGACCGCGGCCTGCTGATGCCGGTGATCCGCACCGCCGTCCGCACCGGCGACACGCTCCAGAGCGAGCGTCGCGCTATGCTGCGCCGCCCGCCGCACATCCTCGTCACCACGCCCGAGTCGTTCTACATCCTGCTCACCGCGGAGAGCAGCCGCAAGATCCTGAAGGACGTAGAGACCGTCATCGTCGACGAGATCCACGCCGTCGCTGACGACAAGCGCGGCGCGCACCTCACGCTCTCGCTCGAACGCCTCGAAGCCCTGGCCGCCAAGCCGCTCACCCGCATCGGCCTCTCCGCCACGCAGAAGCCGCTTGAGCTGGTCGCGCATTTCTTGACCGGCAGCGGACGTCCCGACCCCGTTGTCGTCAATATCGGACACCAGCGCACGCTCGACATCGCCATCGAAGTGCCGCCCAGCGAGCTCGGGCCGGTCGCTTCGAACGATATGTGGGGAGAGCTTTACGACCGCGTCGTCGAGCTCGCACGCCAGCACCGCTCCACCTTGCTCTTCGTCAACACGCGCCGTCTGGTCGAGCGCGTCTCCCACAACCTCGAAGAACGCATGGGAGAAGGCGCCGTCGCCGCGCATCATGGCTCGCTCTCGCGCAAGCTGCGCCTCGAAGCAGAAAAGAAACTCAAGGCCGGCGAGGTCGCGGTGCTGGTGGCCACGGCGTCGCTCGAGCTCGGCATCGATATCGGCTTCGTCGACCTGGTCATCCACATCGGCACGCCGCGCTCCATCGGCGGAGCGCTGCAACGCATCGGGCGCGCCGGCCACTGGCGTGGCGCCGTCCCCAAAGGCCGGCTCTTCCCCACCACGCGCGATGAGCTGGTCGAGCTCGCCGCGACCATACGCGCCATCCACCAGGGTGACCTCGATCGGCTCATGGTCCCGGACGCTCCACTCGACATCCTGGCGCAGCAGATCATCGCGATGTGCGCCGTCGAAGAGTGGGATGAGGACGCGCTCTTCGCGCTCGTCCGCCGCGCGCATCCCTACCGCGAGCTCACGCGCGACCAATTCGATGCCATCCTCACCATGGTGTCGGAAGGCATCGCGGCCCGGCGCGGACAGTACGGCGCCTACGTCCATCGCGACAAGGTGAACAAACTTCTTCGCGGACGCCGCGGCGCCCGCCTTGCCGCCATCACCTCGGGCGGCGCCATCCCGGAAAATGCACTCTTCACCGTGATCGCCGAGCCGGAAGGCACCGTCGTTGGAACCCTCGATGAGGATTTCGCCGTCGAATCGCTCGCCGGTGACGTCGTTCTGCTCGGCAACACCTCGTGGCGCATCCGCAAGATCGAGACCGGACGCGTCTTCGTAGAAGACGCGCACGGCGCGCCTCCGGGAGTTCCCTTCTGGCTCGGCGAAGCTCCCGGACGCACCGCAGAACTCAGCGCGCAGATCGGGGATCTGCGCCAGGAAGTGAGCGACCGCACGCCCAACGTGGTCCCCGGATTCGTCGACCAGGCGAACGCCGAAGTCGCCGCTACCACCGCGTGGCTGAAAGAAGAGACAGGCGTGAACGATGCCGGCGCCGAGCAGATCATCAAGTACGTGGTCGAGGGACGCGCCATCCTCGGCGCCGTCCCGACCATGACCCGGGTGATCGCCGAGCGCTTCTTCGATGAGAGTGGCGGGATGCAGCTCGTGATCCATGCTCCCTTCGGCGCGCGCATCAACAAGGCCTGGGGACTCGCGCTGCGCAAAAAGTTTTGTCGCTCGTTCAACTTCGAACTTCAAGCTGCCGCCACCGACAACGGCCTCAATATCTCACTGAGTGACCAGCACAGCTTTCCGCTCGGCGACGTCTTCCACTTCCTGCATCCCAACACGCTCAAAGAAACGCTGGAGCAGGCCGCGCTCGTCTCGCCGCTCTTTGGCACGCGCTGGCGCTGGGACGCCGGTCGCGCCCTCGCGCTGCTGCGCTTCCAGAACGGCAAGAAAGTGCCACCGCAGCTGCAGCGCATGCGGGCCGACGACCTGCTCGCCGCCGCTTTCCCGCAGGCGGCCGCTTGCCAGGACAACATCGAGGGCGACATCGAGATCCCCGCGCACCCGCTGGTGCAGGAAGTGATGAAGGATGTCCTCACCGAGGCGATGGACCTCGACGGCGTCACGCGTGTGATCGCGAACATCCTGAGCGGGGCGATCGAGACGCTGGCCGTCGATACGCCCCTCCCGTCAGTCTTTTCGCACGAGATCCTCAACGCCAACCCTTACGCCTACCTCGACGATGCTCCGCTCGAAGAGCGACGCGCCCGCGCCGTGGAGATGCGCCGCTCGCTGCCCGAGTCGGTGCTCAAGGAAGTGGGGCTGCTCGATCCCGCCGCCATCGCCGAGGTGCAGCACGACGCATGGCCGGAAGTCCGCGACGCCGACAAACTCAGCGAGACACTGCAGAATCTCGTCGCGCTGCCGGAGAATACTTCGGTCGCGGATCATCCGCCGGTCGTGCAGATGTGGTCGGCGCACTTCGAGCGCTTGCGCGCCGACCGGCGCGCCACGCGCGCACATGTGAATGGCACGCCCTACTGGGTCGCGGCGGAGCGGACAAAATCTTTTGCGCGGCTCTTCCCTGCGGCACGGTTCGAAGCCGAGCTCCCAGCCATCGAAGCCGCCGAGCCGGCGCTCGAGGACGTTATCTACGACGCCATCCGCGGCTGGGTCTCGCACCTCGGCCCGACTACCGCATCCGTGCTGGCGCGCCTCACCGGCATCGCCACGAGCGAGATCGAGAAAGCCCTGCTGCGTCTCGAGGCCGCCGGCCTGGTGTTGCGCGGGAACTATCTCCCGGTAGAGACGGCGCTGGCGCCGTCTTCACACGAGAATGAAACCCAGTGGTCGGAGCGCCGGCTGCTCGCGCGCATCCATCGGCTCACCGTTGGCAAGCTGCGCAAGCAGATCGAGCCCGTCACCGCGGCCACGTTCATGCGCTGGCTGGCGCGCTGGCAGCACGTTGCCCCGGGCTCGCAGTTGCTCGGCGAGCGTGGCACGCTGGAAGCGTTGCGCCAGTTGCAGGGCTTCGAGATCTCCGCCAACGCGTGGGAGCGCCACGTGCTGGCGCGCCGCGTCGGCAACTACGATCCCAAATTCCTCGACCAGCTGTCGCTCACCGGCGCGGTGGGATGGGGCAGGCTCTCGCCGCATCCGGCAACCCTCGAGGAGACGGCCAGCGGACAGCGCCGCGTCGTCCCCACCTCGGTCGCGCCCATCACCTTCTTCATCCGCGAGGAATCAGACTGGATGACGATCAGCTCGCGCCGCTCCGACGATATGGCCGAACTGCGTGGGCTCTCCCAAGGCGCGCGCGATGTGCATGCGCTGCTCAAGCGGCGCGGCGCATCGTTCTTCGCCGACATCGTCCGCGGCACCGGCAAGCTGAAGTCCGAGGTCGAGACCGCGCTCTGGGAGCTGGTCGCCGCCGGGCTGATCACCGCCGACAGTTTCGACAACCTGCGCGCCCTCATCGACCCCAAGCGCCGTTCCGGACAGGGACACGGCAAGACCTCGCGCCCGCGCCATACTTCCGGACGCTGGGCGCTGCTGTTCGTCGATCCGCCGCAGGAAAAGTCGAAGCAGATCGAGGCTGCCGCCCGCATGCTGCTCGGTCGCTACGGCGTGGTCTTCCGCGACTTGCTCGCGCGCGAATCGGTCGTGCCCACCTGGCGGGAACTTCTCATCGCGCTGCGGCGTCTAGAAGACCGTGGCGAGATACGCGGTGGCAGGTTCGTCACCGGCTTCACCGGCGAACAGTTCGCCCTGCCCGTCGCAGTGGATTCGCTGCGCGCTTTGAGGAATCTCGAGCCGAAGGGCGAGACCGTCACCGTCTCCGCCGCCGATCCGCTGAACCTCGTCGGCATCATCGTTCCCGGCGCAAGGGTTCCCGCGATCAGCGGCCACACGGTAAGCTTCAAGGATGGCGTTGCGGTCGAACAATCCGACGTCTTTGCGCCCGCGGCCATCGCTGCCGTGGGCGATTAGCGCTCTCGTCCTCACCTTCTTCGCCGGCGCGCCGGCGGCGCAGACGCTCGGCCCGCAAGCGGTTCCGCCTGCCGCGCAAGGCGCTCCCCCAAAGATCGTTGCCGGCCAGGTGATGGACCGCGTCGGCACGCTCTCCGATCCCGCGCAGTCTTACCCTCTCTACCTGCCATCCGCGTACACGCCCAAGCGGCAGTGGCCGGTCATCTTCGCCTTCGATCCCGCCGCGCGCGGCAAAGTCCCGGTCGAGCTGTTTCGTGAGGCGGCAGAGAAGTACGGATACATCGTCGCCGGCTCGAACGATTCGCGCAACGGTCCGCGGCGCGAGCAAACGACCGCGGCCACCGCCATGATGGCCGACGTGCAGCAACGCTTCCCGCTCGATCCGGCGCGCGTCTATGCGGCGGGCTTCTCCGGCGGGGCGCGCATGGCCGGCCTGGCCGGCTTCCTCTGCCACGACTGCATCCGCGCGGTGATCGCCTGCGGCGCCGGACTGCCCGACGGACTCTCCCCCGAGCAGCGCAAGCATCTGCCCGCTTTTTTCTTTACCGTGGGCAAGTACGACTTCAATTATTTTGACGTGCTCGATGCCGCCCGCAGCCTGCCCATCGCGCGCGTCGCCATCTTCGAGGGCGCACACCAGTGGGCGCCGCCCGAGCTTGCCATGCAAGCGGTGGCGTGGCTCGACGCCGGAGCGCGAGACGCCGGCGTCCCGCCACTCACCGCCCTCGAGACGGCGGAGCGCAAGCGGCAATCCGACCTTACCCGGCATCTTTCGCTGCTGCTCAACACCGCGGAGACGGAGACTGAGGACCGCGAGCAGGATCTCAGCGACGCGCGCCGCGACGTGGCGGCGCTGCGCGCCAAGCGTTTGCACGCGACCGCGGGCGAAGACTTGGCCGTGCTGCGGCGTGCGCTGGGCCAGGTGTTTGCGCAGACCTACGAGACCAGCCAGCGGCTGGCGCGCGCGAACAAGCCCGAGCTCGCCGCCGCGTTCCTCGAAGTCGCCGCGGCAGCCGTGGCGCCCGATCCCACGCTGGCGTATGAGGTCGCCTCAGCGTGGGCAGCCGCGAAGGATAAGGGGCGCGCGCTCGAGTCCTTGCGCCGCGCGGTGGAGTTGGGCTTTCATGACCGGCAACACGTCGATGCGGACAAGAACTTTGATCGCCTGCGCGCTGCGTCCGAGTTCCGCGCCATCGTGGCCACCATGCGCTAGCACGCGGATGTGCGCGGTTTGACTAAGCCGAAAGCGTCAGCGAGAATAGAAAGGTTGTTCCTTCCTCGAGTGGGCCTGTGGCGCAGCTGGGAGCGCGCTTCCATGGCATGGAAGAGGTCGTCGGTTCGATCCCGACCAGGTCCACCAAACTTTTCTCTACACGGACGATGGTGTAAGTGACACTCCTGAAGTAACCCACGCTCCAAGTAACCCACGCTCCAAGTAACCCATGCTCCAAGTAACCAAACCCCCGTCCACCGCAGTAGCGACCGTATCGCCCTTCCCCCCTTGTACCCCTCCGAGTCTTTTCAACTGATTAGCGGGAAAGGTCTCGGTCCGGTCTCGGTTCGGTCTCGGCGAGACTTTAGCGAGGTCTCGCCGAGATTTCGTGGTTGCAGCGAGACAGGCGAGGGTCGAAATCTGTTTGATTTGTAGAAACAAAGGACTTAAGACGCGCAATCTGAGCGGAATCTGACAGATTATCCGGGCCCTGGTCAGACGCTGATGAGAAAGAACAGACTGTCCGGCGTGGGACGGACGAGACGAGGTTAGCGCATGGTAGGGCGAAAGTAAAGCGAAATCGTGGACTCTATCCTCCCACACAAGCGGACGCTTGAGTGGGCCACCCATTGCCTGGGCTACCCGCCACCGCCGAGAGTTTGGGTGGGGCACCCGGCACCCGCCCCGAAACTACATGGATGGACCGCAACCAACGCCCCTTAGTGCCAAGGCTGCATCGCGCCGTACTACCGCGCTCCGGTCATGGCTAGCGGCTTGACGAACCAAAGCAAACAAACGATCCCGGCTAGCACGGGGCTTATGATTCAGTGCGTGCTCGATGCCATGTAGAGCTGCCCTCCTTCCGGCAGGATGGTTCGCATTAAGGAGTAAACTTTGAAGAAGTTTCTCCGTTTCATGGCTAAACCATTCATCGCCCAGCAAATCACCCGCCTTCCAGGCCGCAGATCCAGCGTCGCTATTGATCGCAGACAAGTAGTCATGTACCAGCCTCAGCACTGAGGCCTGACCGGATCTGTCGAAGTCACCCTTGTCTAAGGAAGCAAAAATCATGAAGTGCACCTCATACCACAGTGGCGAGGAACGATCAGCTAACAATCTTCGAACAAGCGGAAGAGTCTTCGGTAACAAGGCTACGATGAACCGGACTGCGCCATCCCTGAGCTTTTCATCCCTCTTCATCTTGCGATCCTGCAAGACTCGAAGCGCCATGCGTCGTACCGCAATTTGCTCAGTCGGCGGCAGTTGGGAGAAACGTCGCCGCACGTACGATGAGGCAAGCTCGTGCACGCTCGCGAGGAATTCCAATTGATTTCCGCGCACCTTCTTTGGCATTGTTCGTCCTCTACGATTTCTCGGGCTTCTTCGGTTTCTTACTTAAGTCTTTGTCGTGATTCTTAAGTTTGTCTATTTCCTTTTGCAATTCTTCCTTTATGTGGTCACGCTCAGTTTTGCCCTTGGTCGTATCGAGTTGTTTCCTGAGATCTTGAGTTCTCTCGATACCCTGGCGGGTGGCCCAGACAAAGCTCGCATAGCGATAATCCTCCTACATGGGTGCCCCACAGCGGAAGCCGGTTTTGCTTGTGTGGGAGCCTTGGACCTGTGGACGCTGCGCTTGGCTGCGCGTCGGCCTGCGGCAGCGAGGAAGGGATCAGATTTCGAAGGGCGTCGGGATCCTTCCTCCCACACAAGCGGACGCTTGTATGGGCCACCCACATTCATGTGGGGCACCCGGCTTTCGCGGACGCGAAAAGGTGGGGCACCCATTTGTCTCGGCCACCCGCCCTACTCTCGGCCCCATACCTGCGCGATCACGCCTCGGTTGTGGTCAGGGATGATCTTCGGGTTGGCGGGATCAGTTTTGATCGCTTCTTTGAACCGTTCCGCGTCTTCGATGGAAGAAAACAGGCTGTATTCATTCAACGGGCCTGCCATCTCGCGCACCTGCTCGACCGTGTAATCGCAGTCGTTGAGGATGGAAAGAAAGGTGTCTTCCGCGTCCAGCACTTCGTAGCCGAGGAGTTTCAGACCATCTTCACTACGCTTCATCGTCAAGGCGTATCCAAACTCGTGAATCGTTGCTTTGCCATCAGTCGAAGTCATCGTTTCCTCCTCGACGAAGTCGCGCGGGAACGAATAGCCGGAGATGACCCAGCCCGGACACTGTTTGTGAAAGACAGACCTGCAATCGTGTGGTTCCAACGAAAGGCTCTCAAGCTGCGGTAGCTCAGTCAAGAACCGAGTTGGATTGTCAACACCATCAACTTTGTTCCATTGAAACCTGTTGAATTGGGGATGCCACTCTCGCTCGATGGAGGCGACTCGATATCCCTCTCGCTTGGGCCACGTTTTCCAGTACGGCTCTTGAATCAGGTACCCGACGAAGATGAAATTGCACATAGTCAGTCCTTACTCTTCTTCGGCACAGGCAGTGGGGGCGGCATGCCGACCGGCGGCGTTCCACCCGCTGTTTTTGCCGCTGCATTCACGTCGCCGACGGTAGCTGGTCTTACTGGGCCGAATTTATTTTGGAACACTTGGCCGGTGGCTGGATTCGTGTTAAAGATCGGATCCTTGATGTGCGGGGTATCAACACCTGCGTGAGGCTTGCCAGCTAAATCAACCTGGCTTCCGTTATCCATCGTGACCCGATTCCTGCCTATTTCGCCAGCGACTTGGGCACCAGATTCTGCTGACGCAGGGGCCTTCGGACCAGCAACCGCCACGACAGCGAGGATCGTTCCACCTATTCGGCCACCTTCTTCCGCAACGGCATTGAGTATCTGTGTTCCGCTTGCGCCGCTGGGAAGTGAACCAACGCTCTCTCCGGTTCGCAGCATATTCGTAAAGCCTTGTCCTACGGCCCCTGTGCTGCCCACAACAAACGTTGTCGTCGCCGCTAGCGCTGGGCTGCCTGAGTTTACTGCCTTGTTCTGAGCGTAGCCGACTCCGGCATTGATTTTGGAGTCAATGTAGTTGGCAAGCTCATACGGCGCGCAGCAGTGCCCATCAGAATCGGCATGTGCAAGCGGGTTGTTCCCGACATATCCGTACAGGTTCAGGCTTTGGGGGTTGCCGAAATCTGCGTACGGCACCGCTGTTGCTTTCGCCGCCCAGTCGGGTGAGAGCCATCGCGCAGCCGCGGACGCGTAGTAGCGTGCGCCGAAGTAGTCCAGCCCGCTTTCGGCATCCCGTTCTTTGCCGGTGAACTTGTATTTGTTCGGGCCGGCGGTGACGACGCGTTCGCCGCCGAACGGATAGTAGTCCGCTTCCTGCTCGATGGTGGTGCCGTTGGCGCTGGTTACGACGCTGTGCGAGCCGAGATGGTCCGAGAAGTAGTAGTGGACGGTCGCTGCCGGCAGGTCGACGCGCGCGATCCGCTTCCTGCCGAAGAAGATGTATTCGGCGGTGGCCGTTCCGGCAAGATCCGTTTCCAGCAGCGCGTCCGAGCCGGTGCCCGTCCAGTAGAGCGTCCCGGTGGACTTCTTGACGCGCTTGCCGTCGCCGTCGTAGGTGTACGCGGCGGACGAATACGCCGAGATGCGGTTCTCGGCGTCATAAGTCGAACTGTAGGGGCCGCCGTCGTTCAAGAGGTTGCCGGAACAAGACCCCTTTCCCCACACAAGCAAAACCGGCTTGTGTGGGGCACCCATTGTCTGGGCCACCCGCCCTCACGTAATATGTCCTAAGAACTTTGCTTCGACCACTCGGTAGTCCGTAAGAAGGCGGTTCCGATCTATCGGTGTCTTGTCCCGCTCTAGTCGCTGGATGCAGCAGATCAAACCTGTCTTGACGGTTCTCGCGAGCCAAGCTCGAAACCTCGCGGCTGGAACCCCTTTCCACCTCCAGAACGGAACTCCCAGATCGGTGGTGATGTATCGCTCCTTCAAGGATCGCCGAATCCGCTGACAACCCTCAAAGTCAAACTGTTGAATATCGCCATCAATGCGGAGAACAAGGGCGAACTCGTCAACCTCTGGGCTATATGGCCCTTGGCACGATTCCTCAAGAAGCTTGCGCAGTTCCAATATATGAGAACTTGTGTACTCGGCGGCGTCTTCGCCTCCGACTTGCTCTGCGAGTGTCACCGTTGCCTTGAGCATTGGGAACGACAAACTAGTTAGTCTTTTTCTGCTTCTTCCCTGCCCAGGGTTCTTTGTTCAGCGGCCCGGGATTTCGTTCGACCCGTTGTCTCTCTTTCGCGAGCATCTCATTCCTTGGACCTCGATCCGTTACAACAACCTTTCCTCCGTTCAACTCACTCTTGGTATATCGCTTGTTCACGTCCTGGCTCACGCCATGCTTTTCAAGATTGCCGTCCTTGTCATAACGTTTATACAACTCTGCAGGCTGCTCACCAGCCGTATTTCCATGTGGTTTTTTATCCGTGCCTGTCGATCCGGCGGAGTCATTGGAAGTCTTGAATAGGTGCGCAGATCCAATGACAGCAGTCGTAGCACCATGCGCAATGACTCCAGCCGAGACGACGTTTACTGGCACGCCCACCACCGCGCCTACTCCGGTCGCATCCAGCACTACGCCGGCGACCTCGCCACCACCGCCGAACAGCACCTCGCCAGCCCCTTGTACTGTCGCGGCAGCATCTCCGAACGCCGCGCCCATCTTTCCGGCGCCTGTGGTCTGATCAACCCTTCCTGCTCCCAGAAGATTATCACTGCCATATGCGTTTGCCGCGCCTCCAGCGAAGTTCATGACATCATCAAGGTCGCAGCAGTGACCGTCAGAGTCGGCGCGTGCAAGTGGGTTGTTTCCCACGTATCCATACAGGTTCAGGCTCTGCGGATTACCAAAGTCAGCGTATGGCACCGCCGCCGCCTTCGCAGCCCAGTCTGGCGAGAGCCATCGCGCCGTGGCGCTCGAGTAGTAC
>JALYLW010000082.1 GCA_030774055.1 Acidobacteriota bacterium | reverse complement strand
CCCTCGGAGCGCTTCCAGTTATGGCGTAGTCGATTTCCGGATCTCGATGTCGCCATGCTCGGTGCGCAGCCGCACCGTGCCGCCACCGGTCCCCACTCGGCCGGAGGCGTGGTTGATGTCATGCACGTTCTCGATCTTGACCTCGGAGAAGTCCGACCGGATCTCGCCGTTGCGCGTCTCCGCATCCAGGCTGAAGGCGGCCTTCTCGGGCAGCGTGATCCTCACCTGTCCGTTGCGGTCGTTGATGTCGATGTTGCCCACTGGCGCTTTGACGTGGACCTCCACTTCGCCGTTGGAATCGTCGAGTGTGAGGTCGCCGGTGAGCGCGTCGAAGTGGACGTCTTTGGAGCGCGTGCGCAGCGTCACCGGCCCGTTCATCGAGCTGACGTGCAGGTCACCGGATTCCATCCGCATCTCGCCATCCAGCTTGGTTATCTCCAGGTCGGTGCGCGCGGAGTTGAAGCGCACCACGTTGGGCACGCGGCTCACGTTGATGGAGCCGTAGTAGTCGCCGCGCAGCTCGACCTGCCCGCCCACGTCGGCCACGGTGCAGTCGCTCACCGAGCCTTCGATGCTCACGTTGCCGGATACCTTGCGCGCCGTGATGTCGCCGTGGCGCAGGTGGACTTCCGCCTTGCCGTTCACCTCTTCCACCTGGGCGTCCCCGCGCGAGGTCTGCATCTTGACGTCGCCATCGCGCCCGATCACGCGCACGTCGCCGCGCATGGTCTGCAGGTCAGCTGCGGCCTTGCGCGGCACCTGCACCTCGATATTCACGCGTGCATAGTTCGCGTTCTCCACGCCCTGGGTGCCGGTGGAGCTGAGCAGCAGGATGGAGCCTTCATTGGAGAAGGTGGGGGTGCGCGCGCCGCGCATCCTCTGCGCATCGGAGTCCGAACGCGCCACGATCACGTAGTTGGTGACCACGTGGACCTGGTCGTCGTTCGACGGGGTGACCTTGATGTCGCCGCGGTCGTTCACCACGCGCAGCGATGCCCCCGCGGGGAAGGCGGCGCTGTTGCTGTCGGTGTAGGTGTATTTGTTGCCGAACAGGATGGGGAAGTCGCCATCCGGGAAGTTGCCCTGCAGCTCCGGTCCGAACTTTAAGATTCCGCTGGCGGCGAAGCCCACGATGGCCACGAAGATGAGCAGCACGACTCCGCCGCCGCCGATGCCGGGGGCGCGATAGCCTTCGCGCTGCGCCTGCCAGCCCTCGAACAGCTTGATGACCCCCCACAGGATCAGCAGCAGCGGCCAGTACCTGGCGAAGGCGTTGAACAGCGTGTAGCGGTCGAGGATGCCCATATTGCCGAGCAGGAAGAGCACGCCGAGGGAGATGAGCACGACCGGGCCCGCGAGAGAACGACGCCGCGGCCCGATCGGTGGCTGCGGCGGCAGCATCGCTGGCGGGGGTGGCGGCGTGATAGTGGGAGTGGCCATGGGTTCACCTTTTCTCGGAAGTGGTATCGGGGCCGGTGGCCGAGGGCGTCTCTGCCCGCGGGCCAGGGTCATTGCCGGCGGCGCGCTGCATCACCAGCGCCGCGCCGATGGCGATCAGGATGATCGGCCAGGTGCGATGGAAGCCGTAGGGAGTGAACCCATCCAGCAGGAAGAGCACGCCCACCGTGATCATTGCGACCGGTCCCACGATGCGATTGCGCATATACATCTGTTAGCTCCCCGCCGGCCGGTTGCGCATGAGCATGCGCAGGCCGATGACGATGAGGATCAGCGGCCACAGCTTGCCGATCCAGTGGAAGTGGAACCATCCTATGTTCTGCAGCAGGAACAGGAAGCCGATGCCGATGAGCACCATGGCGCCGAACGGCAGGCTGCGCGGCGTCTCGATGGGGCTCGCAGCCGGGGTCGTGCCCGGGGAGCTCTCGAGCGGGATACCGAGCGCGCGATAAATGCCGCCTGGGTCCGGGACCGGCAGTCCCAGCTGCTTGGCCTTCGCCGTGCGATACGCGTCGAAGATCTGGTAGAAGACGAAGAACGCGATCATGAGACCGAACAACGGCTCGGCGGGGCCGGAGTTGTCCACCGCGACGATCAGGAGCGCGAACGTCACCAGGTGAGCGAGCGCCTTGGCATACTGGCCGTTGTAGACCGCGCCGATACCGAACGGGATGGCGCCCAGGATGGCAGCCAGCGCCGGATTCGGCGCGCCCGGAACGGTCGCGCCTACATAGGGCGAGTCCGTCGGCGTGCCTGTGCCGGGAAGAGTCGCGGCAGCAGGAATGGCGTCGCCGAGCCGCGCGACGATGCAATCCTCACAATAGATCACGCCGCGGACGTCACGCTTGCACTCCTCGCACAGCGCCTTGCCACACGTGCGGCAGAAGGCGGTGGAGGGGGTTTGTGGATGGTTGACGCAGTTCATGCGGTTCTCCTGTCGTTACTGACACTAAAGTTGCCGACGTAAATGTCGCCAACACGAAACTCCGTCTTCGGGGCCGACGCCAACTGGATGGGCGAGCGCTCGGCGCTGTAGCGCTGGTTCTGCTGCTTTTCTTTATCGCTGGTGTTGTCACCAGGCTGGCGCTGCTTCTGTTGTTGTTGTTGCTGTTGCTGTTGCTGCGTGTCGTCCTGGGTGTTGGTCGCGTTGCGCAGGTCGCGCAGCGCCGACTGCACCTGGTACACGAAGCGCAGGTTCTCGTAATACTTCTGCGCGCGGCCGGTGGTCTCGTAGTAGCTCTTCACCATGCTGCTCCTCACCGCTGTGGGACGAAGATCCACGTAGCGCAGGTCACTCACCTTCACGCCCGCGACGTTGAGCATCAGCATCACGGAGAAGAAGGCCATCGCGAAAGACATGCCGAAGCGCGGTTGCAGCACCGCACCGAAGAACGGACCGAGCCCGGCCGATCTTCCGAACCAGCCACGGGCTTCCTGCTTGCTGCCCGCGCGCGGCGCCACCTCGCTGGTCACGTTCAATATCTTCTGCAACAGATATGCGGGCGGCTCCATGCCCGGGAGCGCGCGCAGCATGGCGCGCCCGTCCTCAGCCAAGGCGAGCGCCGGCGCGCACAGCTCGCACGCCGTGGCGTGGGCGCGGAAAAGCTCCAGGTCAAAGGGGCTGAGCGAGCCATCGATGGCCTCGGTAAGCAGCGCCTCGAACTCAGCGCACGTCATGCTGGAAGAATGTCCCGGATTGTGGCGTTCGTCAGCCATCACATCACCTGCCTATGGGTACGTTGTAAGAGCCTTGCAAGTTCCGTTCGTCCGCGATTGATACGGGATTTGACCGTGCCTTCGGGCACCTTCAAAACCTGGGCTATCTCGCGATAATCCATGTCCTGCAGGTCGCGCAGGATGACCGCCTCACGCAATTCTGGCGACAGCTTGCCCAGGGCCTGCTGCACCAGCTTCTGCGTCTGGCTGCTCTGGACGCGGGTTTCCGGGCCGGCCTTGGGGTCGGCGAGCTGCTCGGCGGGCGTGGGGCCGTCCTCATCGTGCGTGGGCGCGGCGTCGAGCGAATCGGTCACGCGGTCCTGGCGCGTCTTGCGGAAGTGGTCGACCAGCAGGTTGCGCGTCAGCGTGGTCACCCACGAGACGAACGCGCCGCGATCCACGTCGTAGCTAGCCAGCGAGCGATACATCTTGATGAAGACTTCCTGGGTAAGATCCTCGGCCTCGTCGGCCGAGCCCGTGAAGCGGTAGCAGAGGTTGTAGATGCGGCGCTGATATTGGCGGACGATCTCCTCCCAGGCGGCAGCATCGCCCGTGACGCAGCGACGGACTAGACCTGCTACGGCCTGGACGTCTTCCAACCAGTACTCCCCAGAAACCCATGTCGTACCGCTTCCCTAGACTGTGTTACGGAAACGGCGGCGTGGAAGTTCCCTGACTTTTCCCCTAACTGTAAGGAAAGAAAAGGCATTGTAGCGGAAACGGTGCAGAGAGAATAGCTGCACCGCAGCGCGCCGCACCATGATCACATTCCACCTGTAAGTCTCGAAAGATCAATGGCTTGGCGGACAACCGTTCGGCACACCCGGCTCCCTTCTGTCCGGAGCCGCCTCGGGCCAGGTACTTTCAAGTACACATACGACCGAAGCGGTTGAATCATTCGTTAACAGCCCCGTCTGCTTAGCAGCGGAATCCGATCCATGGAACGTGCAGGGGAGGAAGCGCTATTCGCTGGTGAAGTAGTCGATGGTGACGGGGTTCTCGAACAGCGAATAGTCGCGCGTGACCACCGTGATGCCCGAGTCGGTGACGAAATAGCGCTGGCGGTCGGCTTCCGGATCGAAGCCGATCACCGTGCCTTCGGGGATGTGCACGTCACGGTCGATGATGGCGCGCTTGATGCGGCAGTGGCGGCCGATGTTCACGTGCGAGAACACGATGGAATCGTCGACCTCCGAATAACTGTTCACGCGCACGTCGGGCGAGATCACGCTGCGCCGCACCACCCCGCCGGAGATGATGGATCCGTTAGAGACGATGGAATCGATGGCCGTGCCGGTGCGGTCGGGTTCATTGAACACGAACTTTGCCGGTGGATACTGCCGCTGGTAGGTGCGTATCGGCCACTCGTTATCGTAAAGATTGAATACCGGCGAGACCGCGACCACGTCCATGTTGGCCTCGTAATAGGCCTCGAGTGTCCCCACGTCGCGCCAGTACAGCGCTTCCTTCTTGTTCTCGTCTACGAAGTTGAAGCTGTAGACCTTGTACTCGTCCACCATCTTGGGCAGGATGTCGTGCCCGAAATCGTGCGACGAGCTGGGATCCTCGGCGTCCTTGAGCAGCACCGGGATGAGCACGTCGGTGTTGAACAGGTAGACGCCCATCGAGGCGGAGACCATGCGCGGGTTATACGGCGAACGCAGATCGGTCTGCTGCGGCTTCTCCTGGAAGCCGACCACGCGCGAGCTGCGATCGATCTCTACCACGCCAAAGCGATAGGTCTCCTCCGGCTCGATCAGGATGCTGGCCAGGGTGCAATCCGCGCCCGATTCGAGATGCTGGCGCAGCATGCGCTCGTAGTTCATCTTGTAGATGTGGTCGCCGCTCAGGATGAGCACGCGCTTGGGCTGCTCGGAGCCGATGGAATAGATGTTCTGGTAGACGGCGTCGGCGGTGCCCAGGTACCAGTTCTCGCTCACCCGCTTCATCGGCGGCAGGATCTCGACGAACTCGCCCAGATCGCGCGCCACGATGTTCCAGCCCTCGCGGATGTGCCGGTTGAGTGACAGCGCCTTGTATTGCGTGAGGATGTAAACGTGCCGCAGGTCGCTGTTGATGCAGTTCGAGAGCGTGACGTCGATGATGCGGTAGATGCCGCCGAACGTCACCGCCGGCTTGGCGCGGTCGCGCGTGAGTGGATACAGGCGCTCTCCGGCGCCTCCCGCCAGCAGGACTGCTAAGGTGTCTTTCATTCTTCCAGGGCTCAGCAACGCCGTCGTTGCGCTCCGGCTGCTGCGCCCTTACGTTCGGCCCGCGCTATACGGCGCGTGCCGTCCGCTCACCCGCAGTCGCCTGAACACAGGAACGTTTACAGACAGATGCCGCGTGGCCTATCCGAGTTTTCGAGGATAGCACAGGGAAAAACGCGCGTGGTTGGCAGCGCTGGTACGCGCGCGGCGGGAACTAGAAAAGCCGTCCCGCTGGGGACGGCTTTCGGTCTTCCGTGCCGGTCATTCCACGCTGATCTACTCCACGCTGATGCGCAGCGACTTCAGGAACTTCATGTCCTGGGCATTGATCTTGAACTGCGCGTCCGACTCGGGGCTGCGGCGCGTCGTCGCGGTGACGGGCTCGCCCAAGGGCTCCTCCTCATCGCGCTTGCTGAATCCGATGGTGGCCTCGAGCACCAGGAACACATCGTGACCGTGCGCCTTGATCTTGGCGATGGCTTCGCCCATCTGCTCCGATCCGGAGAGGCTCTAGTTGATGGCGTCGCCCAGCTGCTTCATCAGTTGTTTGAGTCGGTCGTCCAACTGTTCTCCCCGGCGCTGGCCGCGATAGGCTGATCCAGTGCCGCGATTTACGGGGCATAGGGCCCAGATTTCCTTCGCGCCTGATCTGCTCACCCGACGTTCTGCGCTTAAGGATTGGATGCTGCTCCCCAGCCGCGAGTTTCGCCGGGTTGCGAAGTACCTTCTGGAGCTACTCTGGATTTCGTTCCTGGATGGTGGCCCGCGCAAAATGTGGGTGCCCCACACCAGCCGCTTTTGCTGGTGCGGGAGGAAGGGTCAGGTGTTCGACGACGGACACCCGCTGCTACTATCCCCAGCATGGATGCCGCTACATTCCTCACCGCGCTCTGGCACGGCATCCAGGCCTTTTTCCGCGCCATCTGGGGCGCGCTCACACAGCTCTTCCACCAGGTCGCCGGCGTCTTCTTCTTCGTCTTCTTCGCGCTCGGCGTCACTGCGCTGGTCCGCGAGTGGAACAAATGGTCGCCGGGGAAGCTGGCCGTCACGGCGGCGTTCACCGCGGTCTTCGCGTGGTTCACGGTGAGCAGCTTCTGGCGGGCGCGGAGGAATTGATCCATTGCCTCATTAGTTCATTTGTTCATTGGATCCAATGAAGCAATGAGTCAATGAACAAATGATTCAATCTCGCTACACTAGACCTTCCGCATGAGCGAGAAACCGAAGACGAGATCCGAGCCCCAAACCTCCTCGCACATCGAGGTGAAGCCGCTCTACACCCCGGCGGAGCTCCATGGCTCGGACTACGACTGGGACTACGACCGCGAGGTCGGATATCCGGGCGAAGCGCCATTCACACGCGGCGTGCAGCCGACCATGTACCGCGGACGGCTCTGGACCATGCGCCAATACGCCGGCATGGGTGACGCCGAAGAATCCAATCGCCGCTACAAGTACCTGCTCGCGCATGGGACGACCGGGCTTTCCGTCGCCTTCGACCTGCCCACACAGATCGGCATGGACTCCGACGCGGCGCTCGCCGCCGGCGAGGTCGGCAAGGTCGGCGTGGCCATCGATTCCATCGCAGACATGGAGCGCCTCTTCGCCGGCATCCCGCTCGAAAAGATCTCGACCTCGATGACCATCAATGCGACCGCGTCCATCCTGCTCGCCCTCTACATTGCCGTCGCGAAGCGGTCGCGGGCGGATGTTCGCAAGATATCCGGCACGGTGCAGAACGACGTGCTCAAGGAATACATCGCGCGCGGGACGTACATCTATCCCATCCCGCAGGCGATGCGCATCGTCACCGACATCTTTGCTTACACCACCGAGCACGTGCCCGAGTGGAACTCGATCTCCATCTCGGGCTACCACATGCGCGAGGCGGGTTCGACCGCGGTGCAGGAGGTCGCATTCACGCTCGCCAACGGGATGACCTACGTCGAGGCCGCCATCGCTGCCGGGCTCGACGTCGACAAGTTCGCGGGACGGCTTTCGTTTTTTTTCAACGCGCACAACAATTTCCTCGAAGAGGTCGCAAAGTTCCGCGCCGCGCGGCGGATGTGGGCGCGCATCATGCGTGACCACTTCGGGGCTAAAGCCCCGCGCTCCTGGATGCTGCGCTTCCACACCCAGACGGCCGGCTCGACATTGACCGCGCAGCAGCCGGAGAACAACATCGTTCGGACCGCGCTCCAGGCGCTCGCGGCGGTGCTCGGCGGCACGCAGTCTTTACATACGAATTCATACGATGAGGCCCTCGCCCTACCCACTGAAGACGCCGCGCGTGTGGCGCTCAGGACGCAGCAGATCATCGCTTACGAATCGGGCGCGCCGCAGACGGTCGACCCGGTCGCCGGCTCTTACTACATCGAGGCGCTGACCAATGAAGTGGAGAAGCGCGCGCAGGCCTATCTCGACAAGATCGCCGGCATGGGCGGCATGCTCAAGGCCATCGACCGCGGCTATGTGCAGCAGGAGATACAGAACGCCGCCTACGACTACCAGCAGGCGGTCGACCGTGCCGAGGCCGTCGTTGTGGGGGTCAACCGCTTCGAGGTCGAGGAAGAGACGTCTGTTCCGACCTTCCGGCACGATCCCGACCTCGAGCGCAAGCAAGTCGAGCGCCTGCACGCGCTGCGCGCGCGCCGCGACAAGCAAGCCTGGGAATCCGCCCTGAAGTCGGTAGAAGACGCCGCTCGCTCGGGCGACAATCTTATGCCGCACATCATCCACGCGGTCGAGGGCTACGCGACCGTCGGCGAGATCTCAGACGCGATGCGGCGGGTGTTCGGGGAGTACAAAGAGACCGTGGTGATTTAGCCGCAGGACGAAGGATATGCCAGCGTGAAGAGACTCCTACCAATCGTTGCGGCTGTAATCGGATGCGGGGTGGCGTTCTTTTGGCTTTACGTCTCGGCGGCCGTAATGTCCGGCTTCCGAATGGCGTCGTACTGGGAGATTGTGATGGCTGTCACCTGCCCCTCAATCTACCTGATGGGTATTCATTGGGTAGTCGTTGTTATGGGCAACGGAATCCTCTACGGCGGGTTGACCTGGCTCGGCGTTCACTGGTTCTCGAAGGCAAGGAATGCGAAGGTCGCGCACTAGCCGTCGCCTGCGCCGTTCCTATACAATCGAAAGTTTCCTGACCGAACTCTGCACCATCCAGCGCTCCCAAACCCATGAAGATCCACGAGTATCAGGCGAAGAACATCCTGTCGAAGTATGGCGTGCCGGTGCCGCGCGGCGAAATGGCCGTCACCATCGAAGAGGCCGAGCGCGTGGCCAAAGACCTGTTCGGCGCGGGCGCGAAGGGCGTGGTCGTCAAAGCGCAGATCCATGCCGGCGGACGCGGCAAGGGCGGCGGAGTGAAAGTCGGGAAGACATTCGCCGAGGCGCTCGAGCACGCCAAGAAGATCCTGGGCATGAAGCTGGTCACGCACCAGACCGGCCCGGAAGGCAAGATCGTCCACCGGCTGCTGCTCGAAGAGACGCTCGACATCGACCGCGAGCTCTACCTCGGCATCGTGCTCGACCGCGCCGCGGCGAAGCCGGTTTTCATGGCGTCGAAGTCCGGTGGCATGGAGATCGAAGAGGTCGCGGCAAAAGATCCCAAGGCCATCCTGAAAGAGTGGGTCGAGCCGGGGATGGGCTTGCAGGCCTTCCAGGCCCGCAATCTCGCGTTTGCCCTCGGCATCGAGCCCGCGCAGACCAATTCCGCCGTACAGATCATGCAAGCGCTCTATCGCGCGTATGAAGCCACGGACTCGTCGCTACTCGAGATCAATCCCTTCGTCGTCACCAAAGACTCGCGCCTGCTCGCGCTCGACGCCAAGATGACCTTTGACGACAACGCGATGTTCCGTCACAAAGATTTGAAAGAGCTGCGCGACGTGAACGAGGAGGATCCGCTGGAAGTGGAAGCGTCGAAATACGGGCTCAACTACATCCGCTTGGACGGCAACATCGCGTGCATGGTCAACGGCGCTGGTCTGGCGATGGCGACCATGGACATCATCAAGTACGCGGGCGGCTCGCCGGCGAACTTCCTTGACGTAGGCGGCGGCGCGAACGCCGAGCAGATCACCAACGCGTTCAAGATCCTGCTGAGCGACAAACACGTGAAGGCGATCCTCATCAACATCTTTGGCGGCATCCTGCGGGTGGACACGCTCGCCACCGGCGTGGTCGAAGCGGCGAAGGCCACGAACATCACCATCCCGCTGGTGCTGCGCCTCGAAGGCACCAACGTGGAGCAGGGACGCGAGATCTTGCAGAAGAGTGGACTGAACTTCATCGTGGCGCAGACGATGAAGGACGCGGCGGAGAAAGTCGTCGCGGCAGCGGGGAAGTAGCGCACGCGAACGGTGTGCAGGAGGATGCAGTAACGACAGGTCCTTCGTCGCTACGCTCCTCAGGATGATCGGTGTAGAGGATTTGGATTGAATCGATGAGCATACTAGTCGACAAGAACACGAAGGTGATCGTGCAGGGCCTCACCGGCCGCGAAGGCACGTTCCACGCCAAGGCATGCCAGGAATACGGCACGCAGATCATGGGCGGCGTGACGCCGGGGAAGGGCGGGACGACGCACGAAGGCTGGCCCATCTTCAACACCGTGGCCGAAGCAACCTCGAAGACGGGCGCGAACGCTACGCTCATCTTCGTGCCGCCGCCGTTCGCCGCGGACGCCATCATGGAAGCCGCCGAGGCCGAGCTGCCGCTCATCGTCTGCATCACCGAGGGCATTCCGGCGCTCGACATGGTGCGCGCGTGGGAGTTCCTGCAAACCCGCAAGTCGCGGCTCATCGGCCCCAATTGCCCGGGCATTATCTCGCCAGGAAAAGCCAAGCTGGGCATCATGCCGGCGCGCATCCATAAAGAAGGCAACGTCGGCATCGTCTCGCGCTCCGGCACGCTCACGTACGAAGCCGTCTACCAGTTGACGCAGCGCGGCGTGGGACAGTCCACCGCCATCGGCATCGGCGGCGATCCCATCATCGGAACGAACTTCATCGACGCGCTCGGATTGTTCCAGGTGGATCCGGAGACCGAAGCCATCATCATGATCGGCGAGATCGGAGGGACCGCGGAAGAGCAAGCCGCCGAGTTCGTGAAGCAGCACGTCACCAAACCGGTCGTGTCGTTCATCGCCGGGCAGACGGCGCCTCCGGGACGCCGCATGGGACACGCGGGCGCCATCATCTCCGGCGGCAAAGGCACGGCGAAGGAAAAGATCGCCGCGCTCGAGGCGGCCGGGATCCGCGTGGCGGTATCGCCGGCCGATATCGGCGAGACGCTGGTCGCGGCCATGAAGAGTGCGGGCGCCAGGGCGTAAGGCGCGCGAGTCGCCCGCCGCCACAGGTTTCATAGCTGTCGTTTCATATTGACGTTTCATATTGAAGAAGGGAACCAACCGCACCCATGAAGACGTTGCAACGCACATTTGCCATCATCAAGCCAGACGCGGTCAGTCGCGACTTCCAGGGCGAGATCATCAGCCTGATCCTGAAGAACGATTTCAATATCATCGGGATGAAGATGCTCCAGATCACGCAGAAGCAGGCGGAGGGTTTTTACGCCGTACACGTGGGCAAGCCGTTCTTCGAGTCGCTGACGAAGTTCATGGCCTCGGGACCCATCATCGTTTTGGCGCTGGAGAAGGAAGGCGACGCCATCGGCGCGTGGCGCAAGCTGATGGGCGCAACCAATCCCGCGAACGCGGAAGCAGGGACGATCCGCAAGAAGTACGCAGAGAGCATCGAGCGCAACGCTGTCCATGGCTCCGACGCTGAGGACACTGCGCGCTTCGAGCTAAGCTATTTTTTTGCCGGTTGCGAGTTGGTCTGAAAGCGGTGGGGTTCACAGGCGCGGCATTCGCCGCGCCATTCCTATTGGCTCACGGGAGTGAACAGCGCGCGCTCGCGCTTCTCGATCAGCGGATCGAGTCCGTTGACGACGTACTCGCGAAAGTAGGGCGCGTTGCGGTGCGCTGCGAGCGCCGCCTCGTCCGTGTAGGTCTCGTAGAAAAAGAAACGGCGCGGGTCTTCGATGGATTGGTGTCCGACGTAAGTGATGCAGCCCGGCTCTTTGCGCGAGTGTTCCTCCATGGTGCGCATGAGCTCGCGGACGCGCGTTTCCGCGCCCGGCTTTACCGTGAACTGGACGAGCAGCACGATCATCACTTGGCCTTCGCGACCTTGCCGGAGGGCCGCGCGGCGCGCACCACGGCGAGGAAATCCTTCATGTAGATGGTCTGGTCGCGGTCCGGTCCGGTGGACACCATGCCGATGCGCGCGCCCGATTCCTTCTCCAGGAACTTCAGGTACTCGCGCGCCTTCTCCGGCAGCTTCTCGAATGTGGTCACGCCGGCGGTCGGTTTTTTCCATCCCGGCATGGTTTCGTATACCGGCTCGATCTTGTCGTAACCGGCGGCGTCGGCCGGGATCTCCGTGTACTTCTTCCCATTGACCTTGTAGCCAGTGCAAACGGGGATCTCGGGCAGGTCGTCGAGCACGTCAAGCTTGGTGACGACGAGCCAGTCGATGCCGTTGACAGCGCGCGCGTAGCGCAGCAGCGGCAGGTCGATCCAGCCGCAGCGCCGCGGACGTCCCGTGACCGCACCGTATTCTTTTCCCTTGGCGCGCAGCCGCTCGCCCATCTCGCCGTGGACCTCGGTGGGGAACGGTCCGCCGCCCACGCGGGTGCAATAGGCCTTGCTGATGCCGATGACGGTCTCGATCGCATTCGGCGCCACGCCGGTGCCGATGACCGCGCCGCCGGAGGTCGCGCTCGAAGAGGTGACGAACGGATAGGTGCCGTGATCGATATCGAGCATCGTCCCCTGCGCGCCTTCGAACATCACCGACTCGCCCGCAGCGATGGCTTTGTTGAGCAGCGCGGCGGTGTCGGCGACGAATGGGCGCAGCTTCTCGGCAGCGTCGGCGTACTCCGCATACATCTTGTCGGGATCGAGCGGCTCGGAGTTGAACAGCGCATGCGCGATCATGTTCTTCTCGGCGCAGGCGTTCTGGATGTGCGTGCGCAGCAGCGCCTTGTCGAGCAAATCGACGACGCGCAGGCCGCGGCGGCCCATCTTGTCTTCGTATGCCGGACCGATGCCGCGCGAGGTGGTGCCGATCTTCACCCGTCCGGGAGCATTCTCCGCGGCGAGCTCGATCATCCGGTGGTAGGGAAGGATGACGTGCGCGCGGTTAGAGACGAACAGGTTGCCATCGATCTTCACGCCCACGGCGCGCAGCGTGCCCACCTCTTTGAGGAAAGCGATAGGGTCGAGGACCACGCCGTTGCCGATCACGCCACGGCAGCCCGGGCGCAGCACGCCACATGGGACCAGCTGCAGCACGAACTTCTTGCCGCTGATGATGACGGTGTGGCCAGCGTTGTGTCCGCCGGCGTAGCGTGCGACCAGGGAATAGTTCTCGCTCAGGACGTCGACGATCTTGCCTTTGCCTTCGTCGCCCCACTGCGCGCCCACGATGACCGCGGTCTTGCCTTTTCTCATGCTCGTAAGGGGTAGTCCTGGGAATCGATTTGCGCACACTCCGTGCCCGCGCGGCGTTTCCAGTGTGCAGAACTTCAGGGTGCAAGACTTTAAGGGGGTCGGCGGACAGGCTTGTACAAGCAATGATAACACGCGCAACGTTTAGACTGGATGCCATGCCCGAACTGCCAGAGGTCGAAACCATCGCGCGCGGCGTGGCCCAGCGCATCCGCGGAGAACGCGTGGAAGCGGTGTGGCTCAGCGGCCGCAAGCAGACGCTGAAGTCCCCGCCGCGGACCATCGCGAAGACCCTCGAGGGTGCGAGGATCGACGACGTGCGGCGTGTCGGCAAACACATCGTCTTCGAGCTCAGCCGGGAAGAGGCTACGGCGACGCATCCCCAGTTCATCGTGCACCTGGGTATGACGGGCTCGCTGACGGTGGTCGCCGCCGATAAAGAGACCGCGAAGCACACCCACGCGGTGCTGAAGTTGAGCTCCGGACGCGAGCTGCGCTTTGTCGATCCGCGCATGTTCGGCAAACTGGCGATCGCTAAGGAACGCTTCCGCGCTCCGGGACGCGAACCGCTCGACGTGGGTGCCGAGGCCTTCGCGGCGCTCTTTAAGCGCACCAAGGCCCCGATCAAGAGCGCGCTGCTGAACCAGAAATTGCTGAGCGGCGTGGGGAACATCTACGCGGACGAATCGTTGTTCCGCGCGGGGGTGCGTCCGCGGCGTCGTGGGAGGTCACTCACGCATGCGGAACTGCACAAGCTTTACGCAGCGCTACGTGCGGTGTTGAACGAATCCATCCAGGCCGGCGGCACGACCTTCTCTGATTACGTGGACGCGGAAGGCGAGTGGGGCAATTACCAGTTCGACCTGCGCGTCTATGGGCGCGAAGGCGAGCCCTGCGTCCGCTGCAAGACGCCCGTCACGCGCATCGTGATCTCCGGTAGGAGCGCGCACTATTGCCCGAAATGCCAGAAGTGAAGCGCCCGCCCAGGGTGACATCCTCGAGGTCGGGCGCGTAGTCTAACTTCCGTTATGCCTTCATTCGCCATCGGCGTGGATCTTGGCGGAACGAACCTGCGCGTTGCCGCAGTGGACGACTCCGGCAAGCTGCTCGAAAAAGTCACCAGCGGCACCGAGGTCGGCAAGGGACGCGACCAGGTCATCCAAGACATGACGACCGTGATCCTCGAGCTGGCGATGAAGTTCCAGCACGCCGGCAAACTTGCGGGCATCGGCGTGGGCGTGCCCGGGATCATCGACATGCGCACCGGCATGCTGCGCGAGTCGCCCAACCTGCCGGGGTGGCACGATTATCCGGTGCGCGATGAGATCGAACGGCGGCTGAAAGCGCCCGTCATCCTGGAAAACGACGCCAACGCGGCCGCGCTCGGCGAATCCTGGCTGGGCGCGGCACGGGACTACGATTCCATGTGCATGCTCACGCTCGGCACCGGCGTGGGCGGCGGCATCGTGCTCAATGGCGAGGTCTGGCGCGGCATGACGGGCATGGCCGGCGAACTCGGACACATCAACGTTGACCCGGAGGGTCACGCGTGCGGATGCGGCAGCCGCGGTTGCATCGAGCAATATGCCTCAGCCACGGCGATCACGCGCATGGCGAAAGATGCGATCGCCGCCGGCAGCGCGGCAGCGTTACAACGCGTGGCTGACGGCAACGTGGAGTTCAGCGCGAAGAGCGTCTACCTGGCGGCGGTGCAAGGCGATGAGCCCGCGCGCCTCATCTTCCTCAAAGTGGGATGGGCGCTCGGCATCGTGATCGCCGATCTGGTGAACATCTTCAACGCACCGATGTACGTGATAGGCGGCGGCGTCTCCAGTTCGTGGGAAGCGTTCGCGCCCGCGATGTTCGAAGAGACCCGCAAGCGGTCGTTCGTCTACCGCGCGACCAACCCGGCGGAGAAACCCGCTATAGCCGGCGCCACCGGCGCCACGATTATCACGCGCGCGTTGCTGGGCAGCGACGCCGGTTTGTACGGCGCCGCACGGCTGCCGCTGACGGCAGGTCTTTCCGAAAGGAAGCGCACCGCGTAAAGCCGGCGGGCGAATCGCCCGCCTCCACACCATCAAAAATCTCCTAAACGGAAAAGGCCGGCAGGTTCGCCGGCCTTTTCCCATTCCAGAGGAACCGCTACTGCATCGTGCTGACGATCGAGACCGGTCCATTCACGGTGGACATGCGCACCACGGTCGTCTGGCCGCCGAGATGCACGGATTTATTGCTGTCGTCCCAATCTTTGTGCGCTCCCGAGCAAGCGTCGGTGGCGCAGTGGAACGGGCTGTGGCCGCGCGAGCTGACCTCGACCCCCGACTTATAGTTCGGCGGGATGCGCAGCTTGATGGGACCGTTCTGCGCGGAGGCGTCGAGCCCCGGACCCGACCACTCCGAGCCGTTGAGCTCGATATCGAGTGGGCCATTCTGCGTGCGGACGCGGATGTTGCCGCTCGACCGCGTCACGCTCACCGGTCCGTTGGTCGCCTCCGCCGTGATCTCGCCACTGCAGCGGTAGATGCTCACCGGCCCATTGACCGTGGTGGCGCTGATCGTGCCAAAGACGTCGCGCGCCGTGAGCGGGCCGTTGTGCGCGTCCATCGTAAGCTTGATGTTGCGCGGCACGTTGATGAGGAAGTGGACGACCGAGCGGCGGTCGTCAGTCGACTCTGGTCCGGTAACGCGGATCTGGTTGCCGCTGACCACGAGCTTCAGCTCGCTGAGCAGGCCCTTGGCTTCGCCCTCCTCATACGCGGCGACCGCCTTGCAGGCCTTCACCAGGACCTCGTTCTTGTCCCAGCCGCGGACGAGCACGCCGCCATTCTGCGGCGCACGTACATCGAGTCCTCCCGCGAATTCCGAAGGCTTGAGCGTGCGTGCTTCTTCGGCGGTGAAGGCGTCTCGGCCGTCAAACGTCACGTTGAAGTGGTCATCGCAGGCATCACCGGGAGCGGCCTCATCGTTGTTCGTCGAGATGTTGTTGCGGCCCCAGTCATTGTGGCGTGAGTGCTTGGTCTGGCCCTGGAGCGCCATGAATCCGGCGAAGGCCAGCGTCATGGCAATGGCGTAAAGAAGTCGCTTCATAGGAACCCCCTGCACGGTAGGTGAGACGGCAACGGAGCGTGTGGGTTAGCAAAGAAAAATGGACAATCGACCATGGACCATCGACGGTTGAAAGCCCAGGAAGAATGCTGGGTTGCCGGCCTGCACCCGCCAGTTTCCATCCTCTATCCGGGATGAGCTTTACCGGACGGAGGCGCGATCGCTGGCCTTGGCCAGGGCGGCGATGAAGCGCTCATTGTGCTCGGGCGCGCCGATGGTCACACGCAGGGCCGTCGGGATACCCCACGGCACCAGCGAGCGGACGATCACGCCCTCGGCCTGGATGCGCTTGGCGAGCGCGGCAGCGCCCGGGCCGGCGTCAAAATAGATGAAATTCGCCCACGTCGGCACCGGCTGGTAGCCCAGCTCCTTCAACTTAGCCATCAGGAACTCGGCGCCGCTCTCGTTATTCTCGAGTGTCTTGCGGATGTGGTCGGTGTCGTCGAGGGCCGCGAGCGCGGCCGCCTCCGCCACGGCGGAGACGGAGAACGCGGTCCGCAGCCGTTCCAGGTACGCGAGGATCTCGGGCGGACCGAAGCCATAGCCTACGCGCACTCCGGCAAGGCCGTGCGCTTTCGAGAAGGTGCGCAGCACGATGACGGGGCGTCCTTCGCGCACGTAGTCGAGCGAATGCGAGTAGTCCACGTTTCGCTGCCGGGCGAAGTGGTTGGCGAAATCGGCATACGCCTCGTCGAGCACCACGAAGACGCTCGCCGGGACGCGCGCCAGGAAACGGTCGGTCCCGGCGGCGTCGAAGAGCGTGCCGGTCGGATTATTCGGATTGGCGAGATAAATGACGCGCGTGTCTTCGTTGACGGCGTCGGCGATGGCGTCAAGATCGTAGCCGTCGCCATCCATCGCGACCTCGATCAGCTCGGCGCCCGCGGCCCGCGTGGCGATCAGATACACGATGAACGAACGCGCGCTGGTCACCGCGTTCAGGCTGGGCGCAAGCAGCGTGCGGGCGATCAGGTCGAGCAGCACGGTGGAGCCGTCCGTCACCAGCACTTGGTCGGGCTCGAGCTGGTTGCGCTCCGCCAAGCGGTGGCGCAGCTCGGTGGCGTCGTTGTCAGGATAGAAGTTGGTCGTGGCGGCCGCAGCCCGCATCGCTTCGAGCGCTTGCGGCGATGGCCCGAACGGGTTCTCGTTCGAGGCCATCTTGATGCAGCGCACGCCCGATTCGCGCTCCGCCTGCTTGATCGGCTTGCCCGGAGTGTACGCTCCGAGCTTGCGCAGGTGCTCGGGCACGAGATGCTTCCAGCTGTCGCTCGGCTTCATCCCTTATCCTCTATCTCCGGAAGGCGGGCGTGTTCTACCACGGCCACCGAAGCCGCCGCCTCTGCCCCCGAATGATGGACGTTTCGGGCCGCCGCTAGACTTCGCCCCGAATCGTTTGGGACCACCGAACGGCCTCTTCGCGCCAAATCCCTTCGGACCGCCAAAGGGTTTTCCCGCTGCGCCATCGCGGCGTGGCCCGCCAAAAGGCTTCGCCCCAAACCGCTTTGGGCCGCCTTCGCCGCGTGGTCCGCCAAAAGCCTTCGCGCCAAACCGCTTTGGGCCGCCCTCGCCCCGCGGTCCACCGAAAGCCTTCGCGCCAAACCGCTTTGGGCCGCCCTCGCCCCGCGGTCCACCGAAAGACTTCGCGCCAAAACGCTTTGGGCCGCCTTCGCCACGGGGTCCACCGAAAGGCTTCGCGTCAAACCGCTTTGCGCCGCCCTCGCCCCGGGGTCCACCGAAAGGCTTCGCGCCAAAACGCTTTGCGCCGCCCTCGCCCCGCGGTCCACCGAAAGGCTTCGCGCCAAACTGCTTTGCGCCGCCTTCGCCGCGTGGTCCACCGAAAGGCTTCGCGCCAAACCGCTTTGGGCCACCAAGAGATTTTCCCGCCGTGCCTTCGCGTCGGGGTCCACCGAAAGGCTTCGCGCCAAAACGCTTTGCGCCGCCAAAGCGTTTATCTCCGGATGGTGGTCTTGCACTGCTGGGACGCGGCTCGAATGGCGTCTCGACGCCGTCGGCGCCGAAACGCCGCACGCCGCCTGGCCGGCCTTCGCGCTCAACATGGTCGGCGCGGATCGGCTTGTCGAAGCGCCGCGGACGGTCACCATCCTTGCGGAAGGGCTTTCCGCCATGAAACGGACGGCCCGGCCGGTCGCCGCGCGCGAACGCAGGACGCCCGCCCACCGGGCCGCTACCTGACGGGCCACCGCCCGCCGCCCTGCCGCCAACGCGGCCGGCGCCCGCGCGGAATCTGAAGTTCTTTGATTTCTCAAAACCAGATCTCCCAAACCGCTTTGCCGGCGGCAATCCGGCTGCGGACGGCACCGGAGCGCCGCGTTCCGCGGATTGTCTACGAGCGCCGCCTTGCTCGCGCGCCGCGGTTGCCGGCTCGGAGACATAGCTCTTCAGCTTCTCCACCTCGTGTGGGCGCAGCGGCCGTGATTCACCGGGCGGCACATCGAGCTCGAACGGGCCGTAGCGGACGCGCTTGATCTTCTCCACGTGATGTCCGATGGCCTCGAACATCCGGCGGATCTGCCGGTTGCGCCCCTCGATGAGCGTGACCTCGTACCATGGGTTGTCGCCCTCACGCACCTCGCGGATCTTAGCCGGCGCGGTGCGCACGCGGTGCAGCTTGCCGGGGACGGGATCGCCTTCGCCACCGATCATCACGCCCTCGCGCAATTTCTCGATCTCTGCCAGCGTCGGATTGCCCGCCACCTTCACCAGGTAGGTCTTCGGCACGTGGGTGGACGCGTGCGTGAGTTTCGCCGTGAGGTCGCCGTCGTTGGTGAGCAGCAGCAAGCCTTCGGTGTTCCAGTCGAGACGCCCGACAGGGAAGAGCCGCGCCTTCGAGCGCACCAGCTCCATCACCGTGGGACGTCCCTCGGGATCGCTGACCGTGGTGACGTATCCCTTGGGCTTGTGCAGCAGCAGGTAGACGTTGCGTTCCGGCAGGTGTACGGCCTTGCCGTCTACCTTGATGTGGTCGTTCTCAATATCGGCTTTGGCGCCGAGGGTTGACACGATGGCCCCGTTGACCGAGACGCGTCCCTGGGTGATGAGTTCTTCGGCTTTACGCCGCGAGGCGATACCGGCGGCGGCGATGATCTTCTGGAGACGTTCGGCGGGCATATGGAATCTTCGATGCTAAATGAATATGCGGGAAAATGCTTGCAGCGACCGTCGCGGCGGTCGCAATGAGCAATGAACAACGAACGATCAATGATGGACGATCGACGATGGACGAAGGACGATGGACGATCGTCGTTGCTACTGCGCCGGCTCGAGGTCTTCAGCGGATGCGGTCTCTGCTTCCGATTCTTCCCCAGCTTCTTCGGGTACATCCGGCACTCCGGTCGCATCGGCGGCGGGCCCGGTGAAGAGGTCGCCCTGGTCGGTGCCGGCGCCCAGCTTCTCGAACTCTTCCACGCTCGGCAGTTCGTGGACGTCTTTCAATCCAAAGCGCAGCAGGAAGTCTTTGGTCGTCTTATAAAGGATGGGCCTGCCCACCACCTCTTTGCGTCCGGCGGTGGTGATGAGCTTGCGATCGATCAGCGTCCCGATCACGGCGGAGGAATCGACGCCGCGGATCTCGCTGATCTCGGGTAGCGTGACCGGCTGCTTGTAGGCGATGACGGCGAGCGTCTCGAGCGCTTGCAGCGAGAGCCGTACCGGCGCCTTGAGTGATTTGGCGAACGTCCGCACCACGTCGTGATGCTCGGGCTTGGTCGCCATCTTGTAGCCGCCGGCGACCTGGCGGATCTCGATGCCGCGATCGCCGAGCGAGAACTCGTGCGAGATCTCGTGGATGGCGCTGCGGATCGCGTCCTTGAGCGCGGCCAGCTTGGGATCTTTCGGCGCCTTCTTCTTGCTCTCCGGTTTGCTCACCGGTGTCCCGGCTATCGGTTCAGGCAGAGGGACATCGACCACATCCTTGAGCGCGTTCGCCATCTGGTCGATGGTGACCGGCTCTTCGGCAGCGTAGATGATGGCTTCGACTTTGCCTTTGAGCGTGCTCATGATCTGGCTTTTCTCTGCTTCCGCGGGGGACGGGACGAGTCCCGTCCCACTCCACGACCCTTCGGTTATCTCCAATCGTCCCTCACAGCGGCCTGTTCGGCCATCACGGTATCGAACATCGCGTGCTTCTTGATCAGGATGTCGCCAAACACGCGGTCCTGCCGCAGCAGCACCGCTTGCAGCCGCACCAGCTCCAGGATGGCAAGGAAGGCGCAGATGAGCGCGCCGCGCGAATGCACCGCAGCGAGCATCTGCTTCAGCCGCAGCGGGCGATCTTCGAGCATCAGGCGGCGGCGCATGTAGTCGATCATCTCCGAGACCGTGACCGTATCCTCATTCACCTGCATGATCGGACGGTTCTTCGCGCGCTCGAGGATCTGCTGGAAGGTCTTCACCAGATCGATCATGTCCACGGCGAGCTCGGCGTCAGCGCCTTCGTCGTCTTTGAATTCCTTGAGCGACGGATTCGACCACGTCGCGCCCTCGAGCTCTTGCTTCTGCAACAGCATCTGCGCGGCGTTCTTGTACTTTTCGTGCTCGAGCAGCCGATTGACGAGCTCGTTGCGCGGGTCATCCTCGTCCTCGGGCGCGCTCGGATCGCGCGGCAGCAGCATGCGCGACTTGATCTGGATGAGCACGCTCGCCATGTAGATGAACTCGGCGGCCACGTTCACGTCGAGCCGCTTGATGCGCTCGATGTAAGCGAGATACTGCGCTGTGATGGTGGCGATGGGGATGTCGTAGATGTCGATCGACTGCTTGCGGATGAGGTCGAGCAGCAGGTCGAGCGGGCCGTCGTAGACTTCAGCCACGCTGACGGCAAAAGGGAAGTCATTCGCCGGCTTTTGCGGCGGCGCTTGCGGCTGCACCCCTTGCGTCTCGGACATTAAGGTTATGGTAGCGCGAAGTGGAATCAGGTCAGGTACTTTTCTTTTCCACAGACTTCGCGGCGGGCTCGTGATCGCGGCTCATGTTCATGGCGGCGCGGGCCTCGACCATGGTGGCCTCGGCGACCTTCTGCGCTTTTTGTGAGCCGGCCTCGAGGATGTCCCATGCCAACTTGGGATCGTTCTCGTACTGCTGGCGGCGCTGTTGCATCGGAGCGAGCAGTTGCACGAGCGCGTCCGCGGCCCAGCTCTTGCACTCGATGCATCCGATGCCGGCGGAACGGCAGCCAACGTCGACCTTGGCGATGGTGTCCGCGCTCGAAAATATCTTGTGCAGGTCGCCGACCGGACACACGTCGGGATTCCCTGGGTCGGTCCGCCGGACGCGCGCCGGGTCGGTGACCATGGTCTTCAGTTTCTGGCGGACGACGGGCTCGGGATCAGTCAGCATCACCGTGTTGCCGTACGACTTCGACATCTTGCGGCCGTCGGTCCCGGGAAGCTTGGGCGACTTGGTCAGCAGCGGCTGCGGCTCGGGAAAGACGGGGCCACCGCCCTTCGTTATTCCAGGACGTCCGGGATAGAAGCTGTTGAACCGGCGCGCGACCTCGCGCGTCAGCTCGACGTGCGCGACCTGGTCCTGTCCTACGGGTACATATCCGGCCTGGTAGATAAGGATGTCCGCCGACTGCAGCAGCGGATAGCCGAGGAACCCGTAGGTCGAAAGGTCTTTGTCTTTCACGTTCTCGCGGATCTCTTTGTACGAAGGCACGCGCTCCAGCCAGCCCAGCGGCGTGATCATCGAGAGCAGCAGGTGCAGCTCGGCGTGCTGCGGCACGTGCGACTGGATGAACAGGGTCGATTTCTTCGGGTCGAGTCCCACGGCAAGCCAGTCGAGCACGATGTCCACCGAACTCTGCTTCACACTCGAGGTGTCCGCGTAATCGGTGGTGAGCGCGTGCCAGTCGGCGACGAAGAAGAAGCACTCGTACTCGGCCTGCAGCTTCACCCAGTTCGCGAGCGCGCCGACGAAGTGCCCGAGGTGCAGCTTGCCGGTGGGCCGCATCCCGCTCAAAACGCGCCGATTCTTCGTGTCGGACTTAGCCATGGATACTCCGCAGGATCCCGAACAGGATACCCAAGATCGGAGCCATCACCATCCACAGGTACTTGCTGCCCCAGATCATGAAGAGGATGAGGCCGACCATGCCGGCCATGTCGTAGATCCGGCGCATGTCTTCCGGCATGAGGTGGCGAATGACGTGGCTACCATCGAGCGGGGGCAGCGGCACCAGATTGAAGACGCCGAGCAGCACGTTGATCAGGATCATGTTCGCAAGGAACAACGTGATGGGGAACGCGATGGTCATCTCGCCGGCGTAGGCGAGCGATTCGCGCGCCACCATCTGCTGCAGCGCGAGGGGGAAAACGTCGCGGGCGTTTGCCGACACCGCCAGCACCCCGGCGAGGACAAAGAATGCGATGCCGACCAGCATGAAGTTCGAGGCTGGCCCGGCGACCGAAGTCATGATGTCCGCCTTCACCGGTTCCTTGAAGTTGCGCGGATCGACCGGCGTGGGCTTCGCCCATCCAAAGACAAAGCCCGTGCCCGAGAGGATGAGCATCGCAGGCAGGATGATGGTGCCGAACAGATCGATGTGGCGGATGGGATTGAGCGAGACGCGGCCCAGCAGCCGCGCCGTCGGGTCACCGTAGCGCGAGGCCATCCATGCGTGCGCCGATTCGTGCACGCTGATGGCGAGCAGCAAGACCACGACTTCAAAAAAGATCTGCAGGTGCTTGGGTTCCATACGCCTTCGCTGACACCAGCTACTTCTTCTCCGCCGCTCTCCGCTTATCTTCGAAAGCCCGCTTGGTCTCTTCCGGCGCGATCGTCTTCACCTTCACCGTCTTCGCGGGGATGCCGGCGACGATGTGGAAACGCTCCACATCTTTCGACGCCACGCCCATGGAACCGACCATGCCGTGCTCGCCCACCGTCACGCCGCTCAGCACGGTGGCGTGATACGTCACGCGCGCGCGTGGACCGATCTCCGTCTTCACCTTGTCCACGATCATGCCGTCATTCAAGTCGTGCGCGTGCGAATAGACGTTCGCGAAGTCGGAGATGGACGAGCCCTCGCGGATCACGATCTCGCCGCGGTCATCGAGCAACACGTATTTGTGGATGGTGCAGTTGTCTTCGATGGTGAGGTTGTAACCGTACGAGATCTCGACGCCATGGAAGATCTTCACATTCTTCCCGATATGCTTGAGCACGTGCTTCGCGATCATCGCGCGCACGCGGAAGCCGAGCCAGTGGTTCAGCCCGACCGGCGAGCGGTCATACATCATCCAGAACCAGATCAGCGGCTTGCGCTCGGCATATTTCTGCGCATCCACGTCGCCGTAATATTCTGGTTCGAGCGAGGCATTGCGCGGATCGAAGCTGTGGGTCTGGGCCTGCTGCGCCAGTGGTATCTCCGCCGTGGGCGGCGCGTACGGCCGGCCCAGGTAAAGTTCATGCAGCGCATCGCGCACGGCCACCGACCGGTGGTCGGGATCGCGGTCAGCGAAAGCGCCGTCAAGCTGGGCTATCCACGCGCTGTACGCGCGTTCGGCGGCGGGTGTGGGCTGGATGTTGCGATATTCGTAGCGCGGCATCTGCCTTCCTGGAGTGATGATCGCGGAGACCTAGACGATAACACAGCGGTCTTGGCGCCTACATTTCGAGCACGCCGTGGCGGCGTGAAAGCCCTACCCTCTACTTCTGCACCAGCGTGGTCTTCCCGTTCGTCACCGTAGCCGTCTGGATGCGCACCGGCATGCGGAAGCGCGAATCGAGCGAGGCTTGCGGGACTTTCGCCTTGATGTAGTGGTCGAGGAAGAATTCCAGCGCGAAGCGCGGTACCTCGTGGCCGTCGAGCCACACGTTCTGCACGTGGACGTTGCCCATGCCGTCTTTGCCCCAGACGCCGCAGCGGACCTTCACGTCGTGCACGCCGGTGAAAAGCTGCCACAACATGTTGTTCTTGCGGACGTCGCGCGTCAGCCGGTCAAAATCGATCTTCGCCGTGGCCGTCGCTTCGCCCACCGTCGTAGTGAGATGGATATCGGAGATGCCGTCGGGCGCCTTCAGCCTGCCCGAGTTCATGTAGGCGTCCACCTCCTGGTCGGTCAGCACGGTGGGACGCGGGTCGGGACGCGGCTTCTTCCCATTGTCGCGCAGGTATGCGACCTTGCGCTCGAGCGAGTCGGCGAGAGATTTCTGGTCGCTGGTTCGTGCATCGCCCGCAGCCGCACGAGCAAGCAGGGTAGCGGCGATCAGAAACGCGGTGGCAAGAAAACGCTTCACTGCTTCAACCCAGCCTCGCTATCCGGCGGCGAGCTCACCTGTGGATGTTCCAAGGTTCCGGTGATGGTGTAGCTGCGCACCGGCCCGGCAAGCTTGAAATCGAGAGCGCGCGCGAAGGTGCTCGAGCCGCTGACGGCATAGATGCCCTCGGGCGTCTCCATTCTGCCCGCGGGAAAGGTGAGGCGCGCGCCCGCCAGTTGCACCGTGCCGGTGAAGCGCTTGATGCGCAGCGGTTGCGCGCCCCGCAGCGTCACGTGGCGCAGCATGCCATTCTTCCAGCCGAACTGCAGCTCGCCGGCCGCGCTGGCAGCGAGGTCCGCGGCAGTATCACCGGAGGCGGAGAACTTGTACGCCGCGGAGATCGTGCCCGCGCCCCAGTTATCGCGCATCGCGGCGCCGAGTTGCGCCACGTCCGCCTGCTCGAGCGTGCCCGTGCCGCTGTAGACGGGCGCGTCGCCACTGAAGTCTGCGGTCCATTCGCCGCGCTGCTTCCCGCCGAAGACTTCGGCGGTCACGCCGGCGAGCGCCACCCGGCCGCCGGCAACGTGCACCGTAGTCACCACGTGGTTGATGATGACGGACTTCATCACCAGCCGCGGCGTGGAGAGCGTGCCCTCGGCCTGCAGGCGGCGCAGTCCCGTGGTCTCGGTGGTTCCCACCAGGAAGCGGTACCAGGGATGCACGGCGAAGCGCGGATTGAGCAGGCGGTTGAGGTCATCGAGGTTGAGCACAGGTGAGCTCAGCGTGAAGCGCACCGGACAGTCGACCAGCGTGGAGCAGTCGCGCGGAAGATGCAGGGTGCCTTGCAGCATCACGCTCGAGCCGCTGAAGCTGGCGCTCAGGTTGAATGCGTCCACACCGCTCGCGGAAAACGTCAGCAGCGCACTCGTGAGCTGCAGTGGAGAGTTCACGCCCTTGATCTCCGCGCTCACGCCGCGCAACTGCGCGTTGCCGGTGACCAGCGGCGCGCCGAAACCCTTCCAGTCGCCGCTGAGCGCGACGTCCAGGTGCGCCGTGCCGGTGGCGCCGAGTTGGGCCGGACGCAGTCCGAACGCGGCGGCGAGCGCGGTCAGGCGGCGCAGCTCCGCATCGCCGCGCACGTTCAGCAGGTATGCCTCACGATCGACACGGCCCTCCGCGATGAGTGGCGCAGCCGCGCCCAGCGCGATGGTGAATGGCTGCACCGTCAATCTCGAATTCATGGGCTGGTCCGCGAGCGCAGTCTTCACCTTTGTCTTGGTCGTGAACGGCGACCCTGTCTTGCGTACTGGCGCAGCCAGCGGGTCGGGGAAAGGGCCGAGCACGAAGCGCACCGCGCCCACCTCGAGCGGCGGAGTCAATCCGCTGGCGGAGAGTTGCAGCGCCGAAGTGGAGCCGCCTCCGGTCCACACATTCCTGCCGCCACGGGTGCGGTAGGTGAAGGCGGCGTCCACGTCGCCGGTGGCGGTGAGGTTGGGCAGCATGTCCTTCTTGGCGTGGCGGGCGAAGCGCGCGAGCTCGGCCATGGGAACGTCAGTCGCGCTCACGCTCAACTCCCAGCGCCGGTCGCCAAGCAGGTTTGCGACCATGCCGCGCGTCGCGATCTCGCCATTGCCGCTGGGAAGATGGCAGTCGATGGCGGAGAGCGTCTGCGCATCGCCCAGGTAGCGCGCGGTGCAGCGCGCGTCGGCACTGAAGGCGTCACTGGCAAAAATGTCGTAGCGGCGGAATTCGCTGATGCGCGCACGCGTGCTGAGCAGCAGTTCGCGCGGTGTGCCGGCGACCGAGCCGCTCACCTCCACATCGCCGCGCCATCCGCGATCGTGTCCCCAGATGAGCTGTGTCAGGTTGCCGAGCTGCGCTTTTTCCCACTCGAAGTCGAAGCGCACGGCGGTATCGGCGGGCGCGGCGGCACGCACCGCGCTGCCTTCCACGCGGAGCGTGCCCGTATCGCTCAGGTTGGCGTCGCTGCGGATCGGCCGCGCTTCCAGGCGCATCCGCCATTCGTTCTCGCTCGCCAGCCAGAGCGCGAAATCGGCCTCGCTGAATGCGAACGATTTCTTTTCCTGCCCGAATTTGAAGTTGATGCGGCCATCGGAAGCCGCGACGTACGGGAAGCGCGGACGCGCTTCCGGCCGGCGCTGCGCCGTCGGCGCCGCTTGCACTTGCGAGGCGCGCTCCAGCGGCGCGGTCAGGTTCCACTCGCCGCGCTCATTGCGCACCAGGTTGAGGCTCGGATTCTGCAGCGAGAGTTGCGCGATCTCCAGCCGGCCCTGCCACAGCGATGTCAGCCGGAGGTAGGCGGTGACCTCGTCGGCCCGGACCATGGGCTCCGCGCTGAATGCCGGATCGTCTTCCACCACGAAGTCAGTGATGTCGAAGCCGGGCTGCGGCAGCAGCCGCAGATGGATCTCGCCGAAACTCGCCTTGCGGCCAAGCGCGTTGGAGACGGCGCCGGCGATGCGTCCCTTCAGGCGATTGGCGGTGACCAGCGGAGGGACGAAGATGCCCACCAGGATGAGCACGATGATGGCGATGACGATGCGCGCGCGCTGGCTAGGGAGCTGCATGCATCCGCCTAGCGGACCATGCGCAGGGTGCGCCGCCAGCGCGTCTCATCGAAGAAATGCAGCACCACGTGGCCGATGAATGCCGCGCGTTCGCGGAACGATTGCTTCTGGTATTGGTCGCGCGGCGTCTGGAACGACCAGTAGATGAACATCGGGCGCCCGATCACATTTTCACCTGGGACGAACCCCCAGTAACGCGAGTCGTAACTGGCAGAGCGATTGTCACCCATAGCGAAGTAACTGTCTTTGGGGACGACCAGTTCACCCTGCTCATCCTTGTTGAGCGGCATGAGCAGTTGCCACTCGGGCGTGGGTGGAATGCTCGACATCACTCCCGGCACCGAAGGGAAGTTGTCGCGATACGGCGCGTAGCAGGAATTAACCGTGTCATCGCAGGGCTTCACGTAGGGCTCGTTGAGCTTCTCGCCGTTGCGGTAGACCACACCATCGCGCAGCCGGATGCGATCGCCGGGGATCCCGATGATGCGTTTCACGATGTACATGCCCGGATCGGTGACGGAAAGGAACACCACGATGTCGCCGTGACGGATATCGCGATAGGGAATTACCGGGCCCACCCAGCCCGCCGCGGGAGCGTAGCTCACGCGGTCCACGAAGACGTGGTCGCCGATGAGCAGCGTGTCTTCCATCGAGCTGGAGGGGATCTCGAAGGCTTGCAGGTTGAAGGTGATGATGAACAGTCCGATGACGAGCACGACCGCCATGGAGGAGATGAACTCCATGGCCGTCTCTTTTTGCTTCGGCGCTGTCTGTGTTTTCTCTTCTTTTTTCGCCAACGAAGCTTCCGTCCGGGGCTTCCCGGTCATCGCCGGCCGCGGGGCTAACGCACCGTGCGCAGCACCCGGTCCCAGCGCGTATGGAGGTGGGTCATCGCGTACGCGAGACCCGACAGTGTATCACCCCGCGCGGAGGTCACGCCGGAGGCGCCCGTGTCGGCGCGCGACCAGTAGATGAGCAGCGGACGTCCCACGATGTTGCCACGCGGCACGAATCCCCAGTAGCGGCTGTCCTGGCTGTCGTCGCGATTGTCGCCGAGAACAAAATAGCCTCCCGCGGGAACGATGAGCTCGCCGGCGCTCGAGGTCATGCGGCGCATCTCGAGCCACCAGTGCGCATCCACGTTACCGGGAGCGAAGCGCAGCTCGGGAAAATTGTCGCGATAGTAGTCCTGCTTGCGGTCCACGTGCATCGCGTAGTCGCCGCTCTCGGCGCGGCCATTCACGTAGAGCCTCTTGTCCACGATGCGCACGCGGTCTCCCGGGACGCCCACCACGCGCTTCACGAAATACGTTTCCGGCTTGATGGGATAGTGGAACACGATGATGTCGCCGCGTTCCACCCCGCGATAGGGAAGAGGTTGAAACCGGCCGCCTGCATCCCCTTCCTCGCCCTCACCGGCAAACACGGCTTTATCGACCAGCAGATAGTCGCCGGTCATCAGCGTCTTTTGCATCGAGCCCGATGGGATCTGGAAGGCCTGCGCGATGAAAGTAGTGATGAAGAGCGCCACCACCACGCTCAGCAGCAGCGTGCGCAGCAGGTGCAGCGCGTAGAGATAAGGACGCGCTTCGACCCCGGCGCTCTGGGGACCCGATAGCATGCTACTTAGATGCGGGCGCGAGCTTTTCGAGAGCCTTGCGGGCGGCGATTTGTTCCGCCGCCTTCTTGGTGGAAGCGCTGGCGCGCGCGCGGAATTCCTTGCGCGCCTCGTCTTGCGCTATCACCCGGATCTCCACCGTGAACGTTTTCTGATGCTCGGGCCCCTCCTCCTTCACCAGGGCGTACACCGGTTGTGGACGTCCGCGAGCCTGCAAAAGTTCCTGCAAAGCGCTCTTGTGATCGGTCACGGGAAAGGCTTCGGTGGCCTCCCCGCCCAGCCGCGCCAGCTCCGGCTCCACGATGTGCGCCAGGATGAAACGCCGCGGCGCGTCGAGCCCAGCGTCCAGGTAAAGCGCGGCGAGCAGCGCTTCCAGCGCGTTGACCAGCAGCGCAGCTTTGTGGCGGCCTCCACTCCGCTCTTCGCCATGCCCGAGCCGCAGATACTTTCCCAGTCCGAGCTCGAGCGCCACGCTTTGCAGATGCCGCGCGCTTACCAGGTGCGCGCGCAGTTTAGAAAGCTTGCCCTCGTTGTAATTCGGGTAGCGCTCGACCAGCGCCTGGCTGGTGACGAATCCAAGCACGGCGTCGCCCAGGAATTCCAGCTGCTCGTTATCGCGCTGCGGCGCCGGACGGTCGTCGTCGGGGATAGGATCGCTCTCGTGCGCGTGCGAACTATGCGTGAGCGCCTGCTCGAGCAGTTCGCGGCGGAGGAAGCTATGTCCAAGCGTGGCTTCGAGCGGGCTGAGGTCGAGCGCTTTCATGGCGAGAGGCTGTCGAGCTTAATCCTTCGGCTTGTCCGGTGGCGGAGTCGGAGGTGTCGCTGGTGCCGGCGGCGGCGTGGTCGCCGGCTTCACCGGCGCCGGGGTGGATGCGGCCGGGGTGGATGTGGCCGGAGTGGATGTGGCCGGAGTGGATGCGGAAGATGCGCTCGTGCCCATCAGCTTCTGCAAACGGTCTTTCTCGCGGTGTGCGAGGTCGGCGAGGGGACCGTTGGGCGTGAGCTCTAGCACTTTGTTTGCGGCCTGGAGCGCTTCGGCGTACTTGTTCTGGTGATCGAGCGCGATGGCCAGCCGCAGGTAGACCATCGGATCTGGTTGCACGGTGTTGAGCTGCGCGGCCTGGCGCAGGTTCGGCTCCGCGGCAGCGTAGTTCTGATGATTGAAATCCACCAGGCCGAGGGTGGCGCGCGCCATCGCGGTGAGGAACTGCTTGAGCTGCTGCACCCTCTCTGGAGGCGTGCCGGGTGGGACGACGAGGCTTGAATCCATCATCTGCAGGCCACGTTGCACGTTCTTCGTCGCTTCCGCGTAGCGCTGTTCACGATCCAAATCACCCTCGCGTGTGCCCTCGGCAAGCAGGTTGCCGAGCTCGGTCAACCCGACCGGGTTATCGGGATCGAGTTGCACCGCCTTGCGCCCCATCTCCACCGCCTTCGCGCCGTTATTCGCCTCCTGATACCGGTGCATGAGGGTGTAGTAGAGCAGCGCGCGCAGCTCGCTCCTAGGGAATTTGCTGTCAAAGTCTTTCGCAGCCTGCTCCGCGGCCACCGGATTCGCCTGCGCGATGAGCGCCTTGTACGCCGCATACTCGTCGGGATTCGTCGCCTGCGGTGGACGCTTCGTCCCCGCGGGCTGCGCTGACGGGACGGCGGCTGCTTGCGGCTGAGCGGGAGTCGTCTGCGCCTTGGATGGCGCGCCTCCCGCAGCAGGAGCGAGAGTCTGAGCCAACGGCTGCGCCAACGCCGCGCCGCGGAGAACGCCGAGTGCCAGGCTTACGAGCGCCAGGCTGAGCAGAAGAGTGGCGGCGATGGGTTTGGCTCTCGTCATAACGGGTTCTCCGGTTGTCTTAGCGGCGCGGACTCGGCTGATACGGCTGCTCCAGGCCACGCTCGGCGGCGCTTTTCGTCTCTGGCCGGGCGTCGCCGGCAGCCAGCGCGGCGCGGTAATGCGTGATGGCCTCGTCGCGATGCTCCTGCATGTCCAGGATGCGGCCAAGATAGATGTGCGACCAGGCGACCATGCGCGCGTCGTGGGCCATCTCGATGGTCTGCGCAAAATATTTGCGTGCCGTGTCCGCATCGGCGTTGAGGATGGCGCAGCGTGCCAGGATGAACGCCGCATGCGCCGGGTCGCCGGTGCCCTGGTCGAGCGCGTCCTGCGCGTATTTCTGTGCTCCAGAAACGTCGCCCGCGGCGAGGCGTCCCTCGGCGATATCGAGCGTCTTCTCGAAGGGACGCGCGCTCCTCTTGCCCACGACCTCGTGCTCGGCCTCACGCGCGAATACGATCTGGCGAGCGCGGTGCTTCTCGCTATCCACGTCGATGTAGTGCAGCAGGTCGCCGTAAGCGTCGTTGAAACCGGTGGGCTGCGCCTCGAACCCCTGCAGCCCGTCGTAGAAATAGCGTGTGAGGATGTACCCCTGCTTCATCGCCCGCTCCATGGCGGCGCGGCGTTGGGGTTCGGCCTGCTTGCCGCCCGGCAACGTGCGCGCTTCGATGGCCTGGATCAACGATTCGGTGACCAGCAGCGAGATGTCGTACTTGAAGCTCTCGTCGAGCGGCGCGCTCTGCACGCTGTCGAGCAGCGGCTCGAGGCGCTTCATCGTGTTGGCGCGCTTGAGCGCCAGCGGATCGAGGATGAAGTGCAGGTAGGTGTGGCGCATCTCGCGCAGCGGCAGCACGCCCTCCGCGGTGGGCGACACGATCAGGAAATAGTCGGAACCATAGTTGCGGGAGTTGACCTGCCCCGGCGACTCCATCGGCTCCACGTAGATGGTATAGGTGCGGCCGAGGTATCCGGCGGAGGCAAGCTTCAGGTACATGTCGGTATCGAAACGCATCTTGGTGATGCGCTCGGAGTAGCGGTCCACTCGCGCCTCATAGTCCTTGCGATGATCGCGCCAGATGGTGCGCAGGCCAGCAGTCTCGTAGAAGCGCTGCAGCAGCGGCACGAACCCTTGCACGAACGCGGCGTCGGGAGGCAGTTCGCTCTCGCGCACGATGATCTCGAACTTCGGCGGTTCGCTGAGATAAAGCGCCAGCGAGATGTATTGCGAATGGTTGCGGCTGGTGTCGGGAGGGGTGTGGTCTTTGTAGAAGACGCATATCCGTTGTTGCGCGGTCTGCGCTTCCGGCGAGCGCGCGACGCTTTGCGCGACCTCCGCGCGGATCTGCGCGCGCAGCGGATCGGAGTCAGACAGGTCGGCATCGTAGCCGCAGGCGTTCAGCGCCGCCAGGGTAGCGAACACGGTCTCGCTAACGTCCAAGCGCACCTTGATGGTCTGCTGCGCCGCCGCCCCGGGGGCAAGCGCCAGAGAGAGCGCGACACACAGCGCAACACGCGTCACTAAGCGGGAAAGAGAGCCCAGAAATGCCTCCGAAAAGGGATCTGCATGCAGTGGGGACTAGAGATAGTTTACGACAGGCGTGAGCAGATTGAGTAATCGGGCAAGTGGGTGATTGGGTGATTGGGGAACGCAGGTAGCGGCCAAATTACCAAATTACCCGATCACCAAATCTAGCCTTTCACGTGCACGTTCGAGAACGAGATCACGGCGCGTCCTGGCGCCGGCCGTCCGAAGGAGCGCGCCGGCTGGAAGAGCGTGAAGATCATGATGCTGTCGAGTTGCGGCTCGATCGCCTTGAGGTCAAGGCCCTGAGTCAGCACGCGATAGTTCTCCACCCGTCCCTGAGCGTCGACGTAGGTCTCCACCATGATGGGCTCGTTCACGCCGTCCACCGAGTCGGCCGGCATCGCGGTCAGCTGCGGCGGGGTGTAGCTCATGCTGGGCACCGGCACGTCATTGGAGATGGCCGGGATGGCCCAGGACCCGATGAGCACGCCGAAGAAAACGATGGCGCTCAGCAAGCCCGCGGTCGCCGGCAGCATGAAGGCGCGCAGGCCTTCTTCCGCGCGGACCAGGAAGCCCGCGAACGACCGGCGCTGCTGCTCGGCGCGCGCGCGCGAGATGGCGGAGCGGATGCGCAAGCCCAGCTCGGGCGGCGCCGGGCGCGTGCCCAGCACGGCCACCAGCCGGCGCGTCTGCTCGAGCGCACGATGTTCGGCGTCGCAATCCGCACAGCCGAGCAAGTGCTCGCGCACCGAGCGCATCTCGCTGCCGGCGAGTGCGGTGTCGACATAGCAGGACAACAGTTCCTGCGTCCGCTTGCACTTCGCCGTTTTGTACACCGCCGTTTTGTACACCGCCGTTTTGTACACCGACGTCCCAACCTTCGTTGCGTCGAACTTCATCGCGCTACCTCGACTTCGCCGGCAGGCCGGTTCTGCTTCTTCATTTCCCGCTCCTGCGGCGGCTTCCCAGCCAAACTCTTTGCTTCGTTCATACCCAACCCCGAGTTCATGCCCAAGCCTTCATTCACGCCCAGGCTGGGGCCGGCCTCGCGGACATATCTCACCAGACGTTTCTTCAGCGCCGCGCGCCCCCGCATCAGCCGCGACTTCACCGTGCCCAGCGAGGTCTCCAGCACCTCGGCGATCTCTTCGTACGAAAGCTGTTCGATATCGCGCAGCACCACCACGGTGCGATACGGCTCCGGCACCCGTCGCAATTCCGCTTCCACCCGAGCGCGCACTTCTTCATGCGCCATGCTCTCGAAGGGCGACTCCGCTGGATCGGCCAGCGCCTCTTCCATCCGCATGCTCGGACGCAAGTGGCCGTTCGAGTCGACGTACTCCTCGGCTTCGAGCGAACTCTCCTTGCTCTTGTGGCGGAACCACCAGCGGCGCTGGTTCGAGGCTTCGTGGATGGCGATGCGGTACATCCACGTCTTCAGGCTGGAGCGCCCGTCGAAGCGCTTGATCCCGCGGAAGACCTTCAGGAACACCTCTTGCGTCGTGTCCGCCGCATCCGCCGGATCGTTCAGGATGCGATGCACCACGCTGTAGATGGGCTGATGGTAGTGCGCGATCAGCCAGGCGTAGGCGTCTTCTGAGCCGGCCTTCAGCTCCTCGACCACCGAAGCCTCTTCCGACCGCACCGCCAACGCACTGACCAGTTCGCCCAACTGCCCTGCTCCCGCCATCTGTTCCATGGCTAGTGTCCCCAACTTAGCAGGATGCGAGCGCCCGAACAACAGGTACCCGGAACCGGTTCCCTTACCACTGCTTGCATACCGTGGCCCGTGAAGGAGTTACGTCCTTCACCGGGATAGAACCCACGGGGAGAAGGAAAGTTCCCGGTTATGGGACCCTCAGCACCCTGCTAGTTAGACGCCTGAAACTAGAACGGGTTAACAGGGGAAGACTTGCAGAGGCAAGCTGCGGGTGCCCCACAACTAGTTTTTGGGTGGCGCGTGGTCCACAATGTCTGGGTGCCCCCACCTTTTCGCGTCCGCGAAAGGTGGGATCAGCAGGACGGCGCCACAACCTCGCGTCGAAAGGGGAGACATGCCAGACACCGGAGAAGCTCGAGAAATAAGACGGCTCGTCAACGCTAAGGAAGCCGAAGTCGTTGCGGAATCTAAAAAATTGCTGGCGAAGTTGAAGCCGGCTGATAACCGAGCGGTTGCGGGTCGCGGCGCAAAGAAGAACGCCAAGAAGAAGGGAAGGTAGCAAGAGGCAGGTTCCGTGTGCTCGGCTGGGACACCAGGCCGCAACGCGGCCGAAAGACAATAGCCCAGCCCGGAAGGGC
>JALYLW010000081.1 GCA_030774055.1 Acidobacteriota bacterium | reverse complement strand
GCATCACGTAAATCTGCGCGGGCCCGGGCTTGCCGTCCTTGAGCGCGGTGCGCAGGAACGCGAGACGCTTGCCGTCAGGCGACCAGCGCGGCTGCGCATCGCGCGTCCCCGAACTCATCCGCGTGGGCGATCCGCTGCCATCAGCGGCCGCCGACCACAGCGACGTCTCGTAGCCATCACCCTTGTCGTTCACCCGCACGCGGGTGAAAGCGACGCGATGGCCGTCCGGCGAGATCTCCGGGTCGGCGACCCAGAGGAAGCGGAAGATATCTTTCTCGGTGATCAAGCGCCGAGCGGGCTGTTCAGTCAACGCCAGCTGAGTCAATGCCAGCGTGGCAAACACGAAGACGAACGTGAGGACAGCGAGGCGGCGAAGGCGCATGGGGAAGTCTCCTGGAACAATGACACAACGGCAAACCGACCCTTATACGTCGGGGAGCGCCGGCGTGTCACGTTTTGTAGCATGGCCAGGACGAGCCGGATGCTGCAATCCGTCGGCGAGCCCAATCCTTCGCTGTTCCGCATCGCGAGACGCCGCTGGCGCGAGGTGGCTGCCCGCGTGGGCGCATGGCGCGCGACGCGCGAACTGGCCGGCGACCACTTGGGGACTCCGGCTATTCTTGATCGGCTATTTCCTGACCAGCTATTTCTTGACCAGCTATTTCTTGACCGACGGGGGCGCCGGATTCGCCAGGTCTGCTGGATTAGCGCTCGCCGGGTTCGCCGGTTGCGTCACGCCCTCGGCGGCAGGCGGCTTGGCCAGCTCCTGCTTCACCGCCTCCGGCAACTTGTCGCGCTCGGTGGCCAGCAGGAGCGCGATCTGCCACATCTGCTGGTCGGATAGGCTTTGGCTATATGCCGGCATGCCAGTCAGCCGGATGCCGTTCGCGATCTTCCAGTACGTCTCGCCCGGCGGATCGTCGGTCACGCCGTGTCCGGCGAAAAGCTGTGGCGGTTGCGGGAACATGCCTTTCGCCACCGGCGTCTCCGGACGGTTGGGCAGGCCGTGGCATACCGCGCAGTCGGCGCGATAGAGCTGCGCCGCGGCCGCGTAGGCAGCGTCATCGGCCTGGAAGGGCGCGCTTTTCGGCGCCTCTCTTGCCACGTGCGCACGCAAACCCATTCGCGCCAGCGTCTTCTCGAACGGCATGGCCTCCGCCGAAGTCGCCACCGGCACCATCCCAGTGATGAAATAAACGCATACTCCGACCGGGATCACCAGCAATCCCAGAATGAGCCCTGCGAGGAATCTACCCATGGCAATCCCCTGCACAACAGTCGGGAATACCTTACCAGTTTGGGACAAACGTGCCGCTCGAACGTCTAATACCTGCCGTCCGCACGCGGCAGACGGGTTAGACTGGCGGCAACGGCGCCGCTTATGGGAAAAAAATGCTTTGTCGACATCTTCTGGTTTAAGTGCCTGGCCTGCAACCGGAGCAACCACCAAAAGGCCTACTATCGCCTGTTCGCGGCGACCCAAGTCCCGGACTCGCGCCGCGCCGGGCTGCTGAAATATACCTGCCACCACTGCAAGCGGACCTTCTCCTCGCAACAACTCGAGGTCAAAGGCGACCTGATGGAAGTCCCCGAGCATGAGGCCCTGGCTAAGGGACTGGCGCTCGACGTGGGCTGAACGGAAGCGGCGCGTAGCGCCCCGATTCAGTCCTTATACTTCACCGAACAGCCATAAGGCCGGGTCGCCGCTTCGGTGACCTTCTTCCCTGCCGTTGCCTCACGCAACGCGGCGGAAACATAATTCTTGGAGCTCGGTATATCGCTCGCGTCGGTGCTCGGGTGATCGTCGATCGCTCCGTTGTAGATCAACCCTCCGCTGGGATCGATGATGTACATGTGCGGGGTGGTCTTGGCTGCATACAGATGGCCGATATTCCCGTCTGGATCGAGCAGGACGGCCGTAGGAGCGGAACTCGTCCGCTTCAGATAATCGTTCTCCTCCGCCGCTGTCACGTAGCCTTGCGCACCCGGCGCGGAGGAGATCACCGTGAGCCAGACCACGCCCTTGGCCGTCCACTCCTTCTGCAGCCTCTGCATGTTGCCACTCTCGTAATGCTTCTTGGTGTAGGGACAGCCCTGGTTATGCCATTCGAGCACCACCACCTTGCCGCGATAGTCGGAGAGCTTGCGGGTCTTGCCGTTGCTGTCGGTGCCGGTGAAATCCGGCGCCGCTTCGCCGACGCGTACTGCCAGCAGCGGAAGCGCCAGCAGCACCGTGATGAGTGCGAGTATCCACTTTGATGGCTTCATGGTCTTCTCCTCAGCTTTTCTTTTTTCTGGATGCTCCGGTCCTCGCCGTGGTCACCGGAGCGTCGATCACGTACGCCTTTCCCGAGGGCAGCACGATAACACCCTTGAGAGTGGCAATGGGTCTCAGCAGCTGCTCGGACTTCTTCAGCCTGAGCTCGACCCCGCGCGGCAGCGCGCTCGCCGCTTGCGGTGCGGCATTCTCGATCTGGCGCGCCTGGAGCGGAAAGAACTGGAGCGGAAGAAACGCGGACTCGACGATGGGCTGGCCCGTATCGATGGTAAGCACGAACTCGTCCTTCTCCACTCGCGCTCGCGTGACCCAGCCCGCCGGCGGCCGCTCGGGGATGCGCTTCCGGGCGGCTTCGAATGCCTTGTTCGGCGGTGGCGGCGAAGCCGGGCGTTGCTTGATGGGGAGCGGAAGCGCGACGTCTGTCTTCCCCGGGATGCAGACCTCGCGGCACACCACCCACTTCACGGTCGCTGCGATCTCCGCCTTGCCGCCGGGCGCGAGGTTGGCGGGCGCGCGGATGGGCGCCAGCAGCAGCATCTGATCGGCGTAGCCATAGTCCACCGCGTATTTGCTCACCAGCCGCTCGGGATGGGGCCACTGTAGCGGGCCGGCCTGGAATCCCGGCGGCAGACGCCACTCGACTCGCGGCGGGTCGCCTGAGTCTCCCGGATTGATCCAGTAGATGTGCCAGCCCTTATCGAGGTGGAATTGCACGCCCACCCAGGATCGCTGTCCCGGGGCGATGGAATCGCGCTCGCCGACCAGCGCTACGCGGATCACATTCGCGCTCGGCTGCTTTGCGCTTGGCTGCTTTGCACTTGGAAGTTGCGCGGAGGCCGGCGCGCTCCCGAGGCCAGCGAGCGTCAGCAGCAGCGCTATGGCGCAGCGGGGATGCAATGCGGAAGAGGATGCAGAAGAGATGGCAGGCACGTGCGGCTCGAACCTCAAAAATCTCTACTGCTCAAAGTTTACCGCAAGCAAACCCAACCAACATTCGCGATGCGGATGGCCCGCAGCCTTCCAGCAGCTCGATGCGCGGCAGGCTAGCGACCGAAGCGTGGGGGGTACCCCCTCCCCCCTCCCTTTAGCTGTTGTTGAGAATCAGTGAGTTAGGGAGAAAAATCCCGGAAATCCCGGGGCAAATCCCGGAAAATCAATGATTCGGTATCCCGATGGGCCGGTAGGTTCGTGTTTTCAAAGAGCTGCACGCCTTTCTGGAGAGCGCCCGCGAGGCATTGGCACACACCCTGCGTCGTTTCTAACGAAAGGCACGGCGGCGCGTACACGTCGCCTCTTTCAAGTATGCGCCAAGTTGAGGGGTAAACCGGAAGTCTATGTTGGAACTATATCGTGAGTCGATGTAACGAGTTAGCGGGAAATGGGCAAGCTGAGGGACTTGACAAGATTTTTCGGCTGCTCAGCGACCGTTCCTCCCACACAAGCGGACGCTTGTATGGGCCACCCATTGTCTGGGCCACCCGCCACATTTACGTGGGGCACCCGGCGCTCGAATCTACGGCCAGTTCGGCAAGAAATCGAGTGCCACCCCTTCCTCGAATGTTCTGATCTCGCCCAGAACCGGTACCCCTTCACGAATCTCGAAAGGTCGCTCCAGAGCCCAGTTTCTCATGTGAGGGCCACTCAATGTGACAAGGATGGCGCGTGAGGACTCGACACAAGACTTGTCCTCCACGGCGGCATCAAGTTCGCGCGCTCGGGCTGTGAAAACAGTGACGATAGCGGTCGCCTTCAAACGGCGAGCGCGTTCAACGAGGTCCCGGCACGATTCCCGCTTGAGCTGATCATTCTCAAAATTCAACGGCACCGTGTACGGCTCTTGAAGCTCAGCAACGATGAGGCCGATTGGGTCTAGGTCCGTGTCTTCCGAAAGAAGACGTGAGGCCATACCCATAACATCCCTGGCATACTCTCGGAGCGCTTCCATGGCTATTTCTTCTTTTCTACGGGATGGGTTTCCTGAGGAATCTTAAGCTTCTTATACTCATGTTCTCTATCTTGATTCCGTGGACGATTGGGATGCCTTTCCGCCTCGAACACCTTCCTGGTCTTCCCGTTCTTGTCGAGAATCTGAACATTGGGACGCCGAGTCGAGTCATGACCCTTGATTTTCTTGTTGCTCTCGATACTCTCGCCGGGCTTTGTCTCCCCGGTAGCCTTGCCTTTCAGCTCTTCAACCTTCTGCTGGTGATCAGGCGCTCCGTTTGAGCCTTTGGGATTTGGGATTGGTTTGTCCTGACTTGAGTTCTGCTGATATGTGTTTAGCGCCTGTTTGATCGAGGCCTGGCATCGGTAAGGGGGCTCAGGGCTCGCATGAGAAGATTGCGAGTCCGCTCGTCGAGATCACTCTTCAGGATGTACTCGAGTTCAGAACGTGCCACGCTTCTCCCGGAGACTGTCGGACCATGCCGTGCGACTGCAAGGACCATCCGAATACCGGTCGGCATATCCCACCTTAAGAGAAAGTCGGCCGCGAGTAAGGCAGCCTGCCGCGACCTCGGCCTTGCAAACATTAAGTACCGTCTCGCTTCGAGCCGGAGGCGGCGACGACACGCTTGGTCGCGTGGAGGCTTTCTCCAACCCAGCAGGACAAATAGTGTGAATTGAACCTCTACGAGATGCGGCCTAGAAAAGTCGCGCAGGAGGGACTGAATGCACCTAGTCGAATGTGGAAGAGCCATTATCAACACATTGACCGCAGCGATCCTGCGCTGCTCGTCGCTCGCGAGAGTGCGATTACGCAGCCGTTTGCAGAGCACTCCCAGAATACTTTCTCCCCGATCCCGACGCCGCGAAAGCCAGCGATTAACCTCGACTGAGGGGAGGGAAAGAAGTTGTTGTATCTCCGCATTTGTTTCGCGTGAATTCATCTCGCTATTGCGACTTCGGCGGTTCGGCCTTGGAATCTTTTGCAATCTTCTGTGTGAGTTGCTCAATGGCTTTAGAATGTCCTTTCATTGTTTCGACTGCCTTTGTCAGCTTCTCGCGAATAGCATCCTTCGCCTTGCCCGTTGCCTTATCTAGTTGTTTCTGGAGGTCCTGCACTTCCCTTCTGCCTGCCTCTTGTTCTCTGATCCTCGTTTCCGCTTTTGCTCGGTCGGCAGCAGAGGCACCTCCGAGCACAGCCTGCAAGCCCGCTATCGCGTGTGCGGCCGCCTCGTCCCCCTTTTTCGCACCGGCCATAGCACTTGCGGCCAGCAGATTCGCCGTTGCTGTCGTGACGCCGCTAGAAAGCCTCGAGAACAGGTTGCTTTGGCTAATTTCGACGGCACCATACGAAAGAATCAGTCCTGCCCCGATTCCAATGGCTACCGGGGGAAGCACTGAGAGCCCTTCACCCCCTGCTACGACCTCGAGTGAGATTGAAAGCGGATCCACATGCCCGTCTGGATCCACACGATTCGTCGGATTATTCCCGACGTATGAGTACAGGTTCAGGCTCTGTGGATTGCCAAAGTCTGCGTATGGCACGGCCGTTGCATTCGCTGCCCAATCGGGCGAGAGCCATCGCGCAGTCGCGGACGCGTAGTAGCGCGCGCCGAAATAGTCCAGCCCGCTCTCGCTGTCGCGTTCTTTGCCGGTGAACTTGTATTTGTTCGAGCCGGCGGTGACGACGCGTTCGCCGCCGTAGGGGTAGTAGTCGGATTCCTGCTCGATGGTGGTGCCGATCGCATTGGTGACGACATTGGCAGAACCAAGGTGGTCTGTAAAGTAGTAATGGACGGTGCCAGATGGCAGATCCACACGCGCAATGCGGCGGCCACCAAAGAACACATAGTCAGCCGTAGCGTTGCCGCTCAGGTCACTCTCGGTAAGGCTACTCCAATAAAGCTTCCCGCTTGATTTCTTGACGCGCACTCCGTCGCCGTCATAGGTGTAGGTCACTCCGCTGGCGGTCAGGATGCGGTTTTCAGCGTCGTAGGAAAGGGTGTGCCCCAAACAATCATTCGTCTGATTGCCGGCAGCGTCAAAGGCGCAGCACGCGAACCATTGGACCCTCCACAAAGTCTGGAATTAGGTACCGGAAGCCTTGGCCGAGAGTGGGAAGGATAGAAGTGGTCCGGCGCTAGTCAACAATTATTGTTGTTTTGTTCCGAAATCAGAACAAGGCCTCCTGCGACTGGGGGTACCGGAGCGGCTTCTCCTAGCGCCCTTCTGCCCTCCTGGCGGACGGTCTGACCTGGCTCTTCGCCTTCGACCCCGCGCCGTAACGGCACAGTCCTTACGGAAGGAACCTGACATATAATCGGACACCCACTAACCGAATACCCCCGTTTGGGATTGACAGGAGGCAGTTTGTCGAAGCTATCGCGATTCGGCGTCAGCGTGCTGCTGCTCTTCCTGGCGACCTCGTCGCCAGCCGCGAGTGGACGGAAAGCCACCCTGCGCGGTTTCCTGGTCGATGTGGCCTGCGTGACGGAACGGGTCGACGAGTTGCAGACGCTGGGCATCAAGCACACCCGCAAATGCCTGCAGATGCCAGCATGCGACAAGAGCGGCTTTGCGCTTCTGACCGCGGAGAACAAGGTGATACGCTTCGACGACGCCGGCAATCAGCAGGCCCGGAAACTGATCGAGGGGGCGGAGCGCGAAAGAGACTTCCGCGTGAAGGTCTCCGGGCGCTTGGATGGCGACACGATCGTGGTGCGGAAGCTGACCCTGCTTCGCTGACCGGCACTCCTGAGACGGCATGACAAAGTCCTCGACGTCTTCGACCCCATTCCAGCGAAACCGTTGGCCGCGCGCGGCGCTCGTGCTGGTGGCTGCAGCGGCGGTGGCCGTCTTGCTGGTCCAGGCACGCGGCGCCGAAAGCACTCCCGCCGCCCAGCCCGCGCCGCCCGCACCAAAGCGGGAAAGCCCTCCCGCCACCCAGCCCGCGCCCAAGCGCGAATTGCCGTTCAAGTATGACTACCGCTTTGGCGAGAACCCCTTCCTTCCCGGCCAGGCACAGACCTCCGATGGGGGCTTCATCGCGGCGGAACGATTTCCGAAGGCGCAATGGTGCGCGAAGTGCCACCAGGACGTTCACCAGCAGTGGCGCGAGTCGGCGCACGCCAATGCATTCCGCGCTCCGTTCTACCTCAAGAATGTGCAACTGCTGATCGACAGCAAAGGCATCGAGTTCACCCGCCATTGCGAGAGTTGCCACAATCCCATCGCACTCTTTTCCGGCGCCCTGACCAAGGGAGCGAAGGTGAATCGCCGCTTCGATGAAGACGGTGTGACGTGCATGGTCTGCCATTCCATCCAGAAGATCCAGAACACCGGCGGCATCGGCAGTTACGTGATGGGAGTGCCCGCGGTGATGGTGAAGGAAGACGGCACACCGGTGACGGGCAAGGTCGATTACGACGACATCCTGTTGCATCCCGAGCTGCACAAGCGCGCCATGATGCGCGATTTCTATCGCTCGCCGGAGTTCTGCGCCGTCTGCCATAAGGCGGCGGTGCCGCGCCAGCTCAATGATTACAAGTGGCTGCGCGCTTTCACCGTCTACGACGAATGGCAGCAGTCGTCGTGGTCGCGGCAGAGCCCTCTGCCCTTCTATAAGAAGGATGCAGTCTCGACCTGCCAGACCTGCCACATGCTGCCCGGTGCAGTCGCGGACTTCGCGTCACCGGCAGGGAAAGCGGCTTCGCACCGCTTTCTAGGCGCCAATACGGCCATCCCGTTCTTCTACAACTACCCCGATCAGATGCGGGAGATAACCAAGTTCCTGCAGGACGGCATCCTCGGCATCGACCTGTTCGCGCTGGAGAAGAACAGTCCCGAAGCGCTGCGCGTAGCGCCGCTCGGTGGTCAAACGTTCACGCTGGCCGGCGGCGACGAGGTAACGCTCTCGCTCGTGATCCAGAACAAGAAGATCGGACACGCTTACGTTCCCGAGCAGCGCGACTTTTACGAGTCGTGGGTCGAATTCCAGGTCACAGACGCAGCCGGACGCAGCGTCTACAGCAGCGGCTTGCTCAAGCCCGATGGCTTCCTCGACGAGCGGGCGCACAGCTACACCAACCGCCTGCTCTCGAAGGACGGCAAGCTGCTCGACCGACACCAGGTCTGGGAGACGCGCACGCGCGCCTACGACAACACCATCCTGCCGGGACGTTCGAACCTGGTGCGCTATCAGTTCCGCATCCCGCCGGATGCCAAAGGCCCGCTGACGGTGACGGCCAAGGTCCGCTACCGGCGCTTCCGTCGCGGCTACACCGACTTTATCCTGGGGAAGAGTGTGGACTATCCGGTGGTCGACATTGCTGCGCGCAGCATGACGCTCAACTTGGGCGAGAACCTCCCCGCCAGCGCCGGCACGCCACAGGAACAACTGCTGCGCTGGAACAACTATGGCATCTCGTTGCTCGACCAGCAGCAATACGCGGCTGCCGCCGAAGCGTTCAGCCACGTGCTCCAGCTCCAGCCCGAATACGTGGACGGGTGGATCAACCTCGCCCTGGCGAACTTCTCTTACGAGAAGTATCAGCCCGCGTCGAAGGCGTTGGACCGCGCGCTGGCGCTCGCGCCCGGCACTCCGCGGGCGCTGTTCTACGTGGCCATGATCGACCGCGTCTATGGCAGGCTCGACGCCGCGACGGAGAAATTCCTCGCCGTGATCCAGGCTTATCCGCGTCTACGGCAAGCCCGCCAGGAGCTCGGCTTCACCTACTATCAGCGCAAGCAGTACACCCTCGCGCGCGAGCAGTACGAGGCGTTGCAGCAGATCGATCCTGACGACCTGAGCGCGCACTACAACCTGATGCTGATCTACCGCCGCCTCGGATTGAAGGAGAAGGCGGCGCAACAAGCCACGTATTTTGCCGACCGCAAGGATGATCCCACCGCGAATGCCGTGGCCCAGGATTACCTGCGGGCACACACGGAGTTCTCCATCGAGAGCGTGCCCTGGCACGTCCACGTTGCGAGCGATGTCACGCCCGAGCCACGCCTTGGCGAGCAGAAGCTTGGCGGGCAGAAGACTGGCGCGCAGAAGACTGCCGGACAGAAGCCTGGCGGGCCGAAGAAACGCTGACGGCCGCCGCGCCCGCGTGGCGATCCGTGGCCGGATCAGGACGCTGCATTCGCTCTCACTTTGCCCGGCCAACCACGCCTTTTCCCTCTTCGATCGTCAACACGCGGTCGATGGCATCGATCTTCACCGTCTCGCGGACGCCGCTGGGCCAGCGGATCTCGAGCTTCTCGACCGTCGTGGCGGCGGCGAGACCAAAATGAACGCGCAGGTCGGAGCTGGAAGCATAACTGCCGCCACTGATCACGTCACCGCGTTGCCGCATGCCGCCGGCGGTCAGAAAAACGGCTGCGCCGATGGCATCACGCGGGCTCTTCGGACCACCGACCAAGCGCAGCGTGAGCCAATGGTTCTCGTTCTTCGCCACATTGCGCAACAGCGTGGGCGGCGATTCGAGCGAATTGATGATCACGTCGACGTGCCCATCGTTGAATAGGTCCGCGAACGCAGCGCCACGGCCCTGGATCACCACGGCGAGACCGCTTCCCGTCGCCGGCGGCACCACCTCGAACCGTTTCCCTGCCAGGTTATGGAAAAGCAGCGGGCGCTGCGCCCAAGTGGTACCCCAATCGAAGCGATCGACACCGCGGTAGACGTGTCCGTTGGCGGTAAGGATGTCGAGCCAGCCATCGTTGTCGTAATCGAGGAAGCCGGTACCCCAGCCGAGGAATGGGATAGTCGGCTCGGCGATGCCGAGCGGAAAGCTGACGTCGGTGAAGTTGGCGTCGCCCTCCGACTTGTAGAGCGTGTTGTAGTCGTCGGAGAAGTTCGTGACGTATAGGTCGGGCAGGCCATCATGGTCGTAATCCCCCACGGTGAGGCCCATCGATGCCTGCTCGCGGCCGTTCTCGTTCAGGGCCACCCCGGAGGGATAGCTGATGTCTTCGAACGTGCCATCGCCGCGGTTGTGGTAGACGTAACGCGGCGTGGAGTCGTTGGCGACGACCAGATCGGGCTTGCCATCGTCATCGAGATCGACGAAAGCGGCCGCGAATCCGTAGTAGGCGCTGGGATCGGAGACGCCCGCCTTCTCGCTCACGTCGCTGAACGTGCCGTCGCCATTATTGTGGAAGAGATGATCGTGCTCACCCCGCAGTCCACGCGGCCCGCACATCACGGTCTGTCCGCGATACTGGCAGAAGCTGTAGGCCACCCCGGTGCTGCCCGGGTCGGGGGGATGGTCGACGTCGAACTGCACGTACCCGGCGACGAATAGATCGAGGCGGCCATCGCCGTCGTAATCGCCCCAGGTGGCGCCGGTGTACCAGCCCTTCAGCGCCACGCCGGCCTTGTCGGCCACGTCGGTGAACGTTCCGTTGCGATTGTTGTGGTAGAGGCGGCTCTGACCGAAGTTGGTCACATAGATGTCTGGCCAGCCATCATTGTCATAATCGCCCACGGCGACGCCAAAGCCCCAGCGCTCGTTGGCCACGCCGGCTTTCGCCGTGACGTCGGTAAAGGTCCCGTCGTGATTGTTGTGGAAGAGCGCCGCCTTGGGCGCGGCCTCCTTGCCCTTGTAGGCAGCGAACGTGGAGCCGTTCAGCAGATAGATGTCCGGCCAGCCGTCATTGTCGTAATCAACGATCGCGACGCCGGAGCCGGGCACCTCGAGGATGTACTTCTTCTCCTCGCCGCCGGAGCGATGATGGAACGACGCCAAGCCTGCTTTCACCGTCGCATCGGCAAAGACGACGGGCGCGCCGTCGATGAAACCACCCGCCGTGATGGGACGCGATTGCGCGTCCTTCACCGGCGCATATTCGCCTCCCGTCGTCACCCCAGCCTTGATCGGCGGTTGCGCCGGCGGCGGCGGCGCCGGCGCGCTCTTCTGCGCCAGGGCGGTGCCGGCGAACAATGCCAGCAGGCATGTGGTCCGTAGGGGCAGGGCCATGATTCTCAGCATAGGTAGGGCCGTCTCAGTATGCCTGCCTCACCGTGACGAAGTCATTGCCGAGCGCTCGCGGGCTTAGGAAAGCGGCGAGCCAGCAGCGCTCGGACCTCTTCCGGTTTGTAGTTGAAAGGACCCAGGCCACCGCGGTAGCTGATCGTGCCGTTGGGCTCGATGACATAGAGCCGCTCCGGCCAGGCGGCGTACACACGATTCGCAGTGTCGGCCATGGTGTCGACCAGCAGTGGGATGGGGTAATGGAAGCGCCGAGTGAAGTCAGAGGCGATGGCGAGACGGTCTTTCATCGAGTGCGGCTGGGGATAGCACACCTCCTCGCGGACGTTCGATTCCATCTGCCATTCATCCAGTGGATGCGCCTCGCGCACATAGATAGTCAGGAAATCAGCCTGATCCTTGTACTGCTCATACATCGCGGCGAGATCCCCGATCCCGCGTCGGAAGGGCGGTCAGGTGTAGCTGCCAAAGATCAGCACCAGCGGGCGCGAGCCGATCTTCTCCCGCAACCGTATGGTTGTGCTGCCATCGAGCGATAGCACTTCGGCGTCCGGTGCTTTGTCGCCAACGCGGAGGTCGCCGCGCCGCATCTGCGGCAGCGCATAGCGCAGGAATCCATAGGTCGCGCGCGCGCCACCCATCATGTAGCTGAGGACAGCAAAGCCCAAGGCTCCGGCGAAAAACAGCGCCGCGAGCGACCCCTTGATGATCTTTCGCTTCTGCATGCACCTGGTATGGAAAGCGCACAAATATATCACCTGTTCCCTGCCGGGCGGGCAAGCAAGCCGCCAACCATCGGCCGCTTTGCCCGGTCGCGGGTGATGGCGGGCATTCGGCTCGAAACAAGCTGCCGGGCGGGTCGAAACCATGAGCGGGGCGAGTAGAATGGTGGGCCATGCAGCGGTCCCTTACCTTCGCACTCTTGCTGGCCGCGGGGCTCGCCGGCGCGCCTCAGCTTGCGCCCCAGCAGGCCACGGAAGGCCGTTACCAGGCGGAGACCACCCTGGTAATCGTCGACGCGATCGTGACCGATCGCAAGGGACATCCGTTGACCGATCTGACGGCGGCGGACTTCAGGGTCTACGAAGACGGCGTAGAACAAACCATCTCGGCGTTCTCTCCGCCGGAGGCACAGACGCCGAGCGATCGGGGCGCCTCGTCGCAACCCAAGCGGGCTACGCCTGAAGGCGGGGGAACCATGCCTCGGTTCCTGACCGTGGTGCTCGACCTCGCCGACAACCGGCCCGACAACATCAAGCGCTCCTGCGACGCGGTGTTGCAATACCTCGACAAGGCGGGCGCGGCAGGGACGCTGATCGCGATCTACTATATCGATCGCGGCCTCCATCTCGCGCTTCCCTTCACCGCCGACCGCCAGCAAGCACACGCGGTGATGGCACGTTTGCAAAGGCTGCTGGGCCGGGGACAGCTGACCGGCCGTGACCGCGCCGCCGTCCGCGACGAGATCGACGAGCTTTATCGGGCGGCCCACCCGGAGGCGGACTACGGGGCGGTTCCCAGCGCGTACGAGCACGATCCCAACTCCCGCGCGGGGCCGCGTGAGCCCTTCGCCGAGCAATACCGGCGCGAGATCGAGACGCTGCGCAGCTATCTCGACATGCAAAACGTCTTCCAGGCGCGCGACGTCCTGGTGGCGCTCCGTTCCATCGCCAGCGCCTACAAGGACCTGCCCGGCCGCAAGAACGTGGTGCTGTTCTCCGAGGGTTTCCGCTACGCGCCGGACGTGGTCAACGACCTCGACGCGGTGATAGCCAGCGCTGATGCCGCCAACGTTTCCTTCTATGTGATCGATCCTACCGGACTTGAGTTAGGGCGCATCGGACCGATCCGCAACTCACAGGCCAACGAGATCGCACTGGAGGGGGCTGGCGACATCATCGGCGGCCAGACCAAGTTCGATCGCATGCGCGCCATCAGCAATCTTTCTGATTCCGATCAGCTGGGTGATCTCGCCGACCGCACCGGTGGTTTCCTGGTCAAGTATTCGAATGATCTGGTGCCGGCGTTCGCGCGCATCCTCACCGAGACGCGCAGTTTCTACACCTTCGCATACCATCCGCTGAAGACGGTGACCGACGGCAAGTTCCGCGCCATCCGGGTCGAGGTCAAGCGCTCCGGACTCCAGGTCCGTCACCGCAAAGGCTATTGGGCGATCCCGCGCGGACGTGGGGTCATGATGAGTCCCGCGGCAGCGCAGTTGCTGATGAGTGTTGGAAGTGGCGCCATTCGGTCTGCTTTCACTCCTGGGTTCAAGGCTTCCGTGATGCTCGCGCCGGATGGCGGCAACTACGTCACCGTCTCCGTCTCGTTGCCCACGCAAATGGCGCTGCACAAGTCCGAAGACAAGAAGCCGCTCTCCGTGGTCGCAGTCGCGCGCGATCAAGGCGGTCATATCCTGGCAACCTATGAGCGCGACTGGCAGATCGCGCTAGACCCGAAAGCCGCGGCGAATCTGCCGGCGAGTCTCACCCTTCAAGGACAGATGCCGCTGCCGGAGCTGCAGCCACTCATCGTCCAAGCCGTGGTGCGCCTCCCCGACGGCGAATATGGAGTCGTCGCATCAGAAGTTCCCTTGCCCCCGGCAACCGCCTCCGGTCTGCAGCTCTCCAGCGTGCTGCTGAGCAGCGAGTTGGAGGTGGTGCAATGCGCGGAGAGCGCTGAGGCTCTCTGCATCGGCAACATGCGGATCCGCCAGCCGGCGGTCGCGCGCTTCAACTCTGCCGGCAGGCTGGTCGCCGTCCTGGCGGCGAGCGGCTTGACTCTCGACCCGCAGACGAAGAAGCCTCACGTGGGAGCTGTCTTCAGCGTGAAGCAAGGCGCGAAGCTTCTGGGCTCCATCCCGGCCGCCAACATGCAAGCGGTGCCGGGACCGCGTCCCGACGCTGTCTGGTTGGTGGCCCAGCTGCCGCTGAAGGGCCTCGCAGCGGGCAACTATGTCATGGAAGTCGTCACCAAGGACCTCGGCGGAAACAGTTCCTCCACTTCTTCGAGTGCCTTCGAGGTGGAGAAGCCCAAGCCCTAGTGGTTCCCGTTTCCTGATCGATCGAGCGCAAGGAGGCAACCGGTTCGGTGCGTTACCGCAAGCTAGGGCGGACCGGCTTTGAGGTCAGCGAGATCGGGCACGGCCTGTGGGGCATGGGCGAGTGGAGCGGCGGGGATGACCGCGACTCGGCCGCAGCGCTGCAACGGTCGGTAGACCTGGGCTGCAACTTCTTCGATACCGCGTGGGCATACGCGGACGGCAAGAGCGATCGCATGCTCGGAGAGCTGCTCCGGCGCAATGCTGGAAAGCGCCTATACGCCGCGTCGAAGGTACCACCAAAGAACGGCAAGTGGCCGGGCACCGCTCGTGACGCCTACACCAACGTATTTCCTGCAGCGCACGTGCTCGCGCACGTCGATCTCATCCGGCGAGCTCTGGACCGCGACACCATCGACCTGCTGCAATTCCACGTTTGGGATGACAGCTGGAGCACTCACCCCGAGTTTCGCGAGACCGTCGAGCGGCTGAAGGCGAGCGGCGCGATACGCGCGTTCGGTCTTAGCTTGAACCGGTGGGAAGCTACGAATGGCTTGGTCGCGATCCGAAGCGGCTTGGTCGATGCCGTGCAAGTCATCTATAACATCTTCGACCAGGCGCCCGAGGATGACCTTTTTCCACTCTGCGAGCAGATGGATGTAGGCGTGATCGCGCGCGTGCCCTTCGACGAAGGCAGTTTGACCGGGACGCTCACCCTCACAACCAGGTTCCCCAGCGAGGATTGGAGGTCGAAGTATTTTTCCGCCGAGAATCTGCGGCCCACGGTCGAGCGCGTCGCGAGACTGAAGCAGGTGCTGCCCTCCGCTATGGCCCTGCCGGAGATGGCGTTACGGTTCATCCTCACGTCGCCGACGGTGAGCACCGTGATCCCCGGAATGCGCTCCACGCGCCACGTGGAGTCGAATCTGGCGGCGAGCGAACACGGTCCGCTGGCCTCGGAACTCGTCGCCCGGCTGCGCGGCCATCGCTGGGACCGCACCCCACAACCCTGGTCGGACTAGTCCGGCTACTGCACGGCCGCGAAGCTGACGAACTTCTTGCCGAAATATAAGCGGTAGGCTCCGCCGTTGGCCGTGATCTGGAGGGGCCGCGGCCGATTGAGCTTCGCGTCATTCTCTTCCGGAACGCTGAACAGGTCGTTCGCGGCGAGGTCCATCACGATGAGCTTTCCGCCCGCGATCCCACAACCGTACGCGCCGGGAATCAGTTCGTGGTTGCCGATCTTCAGCTTCGTCTCGGTAATAAGGTAGGCCTGATACTTCTCGGCGATACCGGTGCTGTATCCGGAATTGTCGACCATGGCGGCAAGCAGCAGCTTGCCCTGCCCGAAACGCACTCCGCCGGTATTGCGCAACTGCACCGGGGCTTTCTGTCCGCGAAAGAAGACGGACTCCGGCAGCGCGGCCTTCACTTCTTCTGCGGTAAGCAGGCCGGGCTTGGCTGACGGCGCCGGCTTCTGCTGGGCGAGCAGCATCCCGGTGAGCAGGATGAGCAGTGACGCGATGATGGAACGGATACGTGAGTTCATGGGGACTCCTTCTTCGTGGGACTGGGCTGCTTGCGACCCGGCACAGTGGTAAGCGCGAAACTCGAGGTCAGCGATCCGACCATAACATCGAAATCACCTGCCTCGACCGTCGGACGGTTATCAGCGCCGATGAATGAGAAGTCGTCGCGGGTGAGCGTGAATGAGGCTTGCCGGCTCTCGCCCGGCGCCAGCCAGAGCCGGGCGAAACGCTTCAGGCGGCGTACCGAAGGCGTGATGCTGGCAACACGATCGCGCAGATACAGCTGCACTACCTCCGCGCCGGCACGATCGCCCGTATTGCGGACCGTGACCTTGACGCTGACCGGGCCATTCGTGGCGACCGTTCGCGGACTGACTTCGAGGCCGGAGTATTCGAACGTGGTGTAGCTCAGGCCAAAACCGAACTCGAATTGCGCGTTGTAGGCCTTGAGTCCGAAACTGGTGTCCGAACTTTCGGAGAGTTTGCGGTCGTAGGTGAGCAGCGAGTTGGAATAGCGCGGATAGGTGAACGGCAGGCGTCCGCTAGGGTTCACGTCGCCAAACAGGATGTCGGTCACGGCCGCGCCGCCTTCGTTGCTCGGATTGTAGGCCAGGACAATGCCGCTCATCGCTTCGGCAAAGTCGTTGATCAGCCGCGGACGGCCTTCCACCAGCACCAGCACGACCGGCTTGCCAGTGGCGGCAGCGACCTCGGCCAAGTGGCGCTGCGGCGCGGGCAATGCGAGGTCGTCGATGTCACCGGGCGTCTCGGTATAGGAACTTTCACCAAGACAGAGCACGATGACGTCCGCAGTTTGGGCCGCGCTCGTGACCGCCGCAAGGTCGATCTCTTTCTTGAAATCGACACCAGGAACGTAGGTCACGTTCGCCTCGCTGACGCGTTGCCGGATGGCAGCAACGATGGTGGGACGGTCGGCAGGATAGAGCGCCGGACGGTCTCCCTGCCAGGTGTAGGTCCAGCCATTGTTCAACGCGATCAGGGAGTCAGCCGTCGGACCGGTCACGAGAATGCGCGCTCCACGCGCCAGCGGCAGGACGTTGCGGGTATTTTTCAGCAACGTGATCGATTCCCGCGCGGCCTGCAGGCTGAGCGCGCGCGCGGAGGGCGATCCGACGCCGCGGCCATCGATGCCGGTCAGCGGATCGCGGAAGAGTCCCAGCCGCGCCTTCATGACGAGGATGCGGCGCACCGCTTCGTCGATGCGCGAGACTGGCACCGCGCCCTCATTCACCAGTTGCAGCAGCAGGTCGGCGAAGCTGTAATCGCTCGGCACCATGCTCATGTCGATGCCCGCCATCACCGCCATCCGCGTGGCTTCCTTCTCATTCGCCGCAACGCGATGGTGCGTCACCAGCTTCTTGATATCTTCCCAGTCAGATACCGCGACTCCGTCGAAGCCCATCTCTTTGCGCAAGACGGTGGTCAGCAAGAAGTGGTTGGCGTGTCCGGGGATCCCGTTGACCTCACCGGAGTTGATCATCACCGACGCAGCGCCGGCGTCGATGGCGGCGCGAAACGTCGGCAGGTAGTACTCGCGGAGGACCGTTTCCGGAAACAGCGCAGGCGTGCGGTCGTGTCCGCTGGTCGGCCCGCTGTATCCCACATAGTGCTTCAAGCACGCCGCCACGTGATGCGGCGACGCCAGATCGTCTCCCTGGTAGCCACGGACGGTAGCAA
>JALYLW010000080.1 GCA_030774055.1 Acidobacteriota bacterium | reverse complement strand
GACGGTAGCAACGCCAATGAGTTTCGCGAGGTAGGGGTCTTCGCCGTACGTCTCATAGAGGCGTGGCCAGAGCGGCTGGCGGCCAATGTCGAGCACGGGCGAGAAATCCCAAGGGATGCCGGCGGCGCGAGTCTCATCCGCGGTCACCTCGGCAGCGCGCTGCGCGAGCTCCGGGTCCCAAGTCGCCGCCATGCCGATGGGCTGCGGAAACAGCGTCGCGTCCGTCACATAATTGGCGCCATGGATCGAATCGATCCCGTACAGGACAGGGACCTTGAGGCGGGTCTTTGCGGCTTCGGCCTGGATGGCACGAATGATCTCGTGCCACCTTGTGAGTGGCAGCTTCTCGTCCTTAACGTTCAGGAGCGAACCCACCCCATACTCGACGACTGCTTTGTGCAACTTCGCTGCGTCGATGGTGATCTTGGCATCGATGCCGGTGGAGACCATGCCGATCTCCAATTGCGTCATCTGCCCCACTTTTTCCTTGAGCGTCATCTGCTTGAGCAGGCGCTCGATGGCCGCCGCATCGACGCGTGGTTTCGAATGACGGATGGCGCGCTCGAAGAACTGCTGGCTATCAGGCAGGTCGACAGTGCGGAAGGCGGTTGACGACGGCGGCGCGGCAGCTTGGCTCTCCTGCGCGGGCGCGACGGCGGTCGAGAAAACCAGGGCGGCGAGGCACAGCAAGGCGACGTATTTGCGCAAGCTAATGGTCACAGTCGATCCAGGGGTGCGAGGATTAAATCGATTCACTGGCCGAAGACTAACCACTTTCCGCTTCGGAGGCGAGGTTGTCAATGGGTTTTCTAGACCCCGTGCGGCGAGGCCACAGGGTACAATGCGGCCTATCGTTCAACCCATGCGAACCCTGCTCGCTCTCCTCTTACTGCTCTCCTGCTTTGTTCCCGGCGCCACGACGGCCCAGGCCCCACCCCCGGGGAAGCCGCAGTTTCGCGACATCACCGCGGAGAGCGGCATCACCTTCAAGCACCAATCCGCTCCCGAGAAGAAGTTCATCGTGGAGTCGATGGCCGGCGGGGTCGCGCTGCTCGACTTCGATAACGACGGCTTGCTCGACATCTACTTCGTGAACTCGCTCACCGTGGATACGGCGAACCAGCCGAAGTCGGTCCGCAGCGCGCTCTACAAGAACCTGGGGAATGGGAAATTCGTCGACGTGGCCGAGAAGGCTGGCGTCGCCTTCCCCGGCTGGGGCATGGGCGTGTGCACAGCGGACTACGATGGCGACGGATGGGAAGACCTCTACGTGACCGGACTGGGCGGGAACCATCTGTATCGCAACAATGGCAACGGCACGTTCAAGGACGTGACTGAGGAAGCGGGCGTTGGCGGCGGCGGATGGTCGACTGGATGCGGCTTCGCCGACTACGACCGCGATGGCAACCTCGACCTTTTTGTGAGCCGCTACGTGAAGGTGGAGCTGAGCAATCTGCCGGAGTTCGGCAAGGGCAAGACCTGCGAGTACCACGGCGTGGCGGTGCAGTGCGGCCCGCGCGGGCTGCCGGGGGCCTCCGACTTCCTCTTCCATAGCGACGGTCACGGCCACTTCCAGGAGGTCGGCAAGCAGGCGGGGGTAGACGATCCCAACGGATACTTCGGCCTGGGCATCGCCTGGTTCGACTACAACGGCGATGGCTGGCCGGATCTGTACGTCGCCAACGATTCCACCCCCAACTTCCTCTACAAGAACCTGCACAATGGCAAGTTCGAGGAGGTGGCGTTCCCCGCGGGAGTAGCCGTGAGCGACGATGGCGCCGAACAAGGGTCGATGGGGGTGGCGCTGGGGGACTACAACAATGATGGCCGCTTCGACTTGTTCGTCACGAATTTTGCGGAGGAGTACAACGACCTCTACCGCAACGACGGCGCCAGCGGATTCACCGACGCGTCGTTCCGCTCCAAGACAGCGCCGCCCAGCCTGCCGCTCGTGGGCTGGGGCACCGCCTTCTTCGACTATGACAATGATGGTTGGGTCGACATTATCGCGGTGAATGGGCACGTTTATCCGCAGATGGAGACCGCGCAGTTTGGCGGCTCTGCCGGCTACCGGCAGCCGAAGCTGCTCTTCCGCAATCTCGGGGACGGCACCTTTGCCAACGTCACCGCTGAGGCCGGTCCGCTCTTTACCGAGAAACGCGTGAGCCGCGGGCTGGCTGTGGGCGACCTGGACAACGATGGCGCGATCGACATCGTCATCAACGATCTCGACGGCGCGCCGCAAGTGCTGCACAACGAAGGGCGGCAGGGGAATTGGATCACGCTGCGCCTCCGCGGCAAAGGTAAGAACCCGGATGCCATCGGAGCGGTCGTCCGCGTGACCGCCGGCGGCAAGACGCAATCACGCACCGTGCAGAGCGGCACCAGCTACCTTTCCCAGGACGACATGCGCCAGCACTTCGGCCTGGGAGTGCAGCCGGCGATCGAGCGCATCGAGGTCCTCTGGCCGGATGGCACGACCTCGTCGCAGCAGAACGTAAAGCCGAACCAGATCCTCACCATTAGCCAGCCCTGAGGCTGTCTTCCTTCCGCTCATTCTTCCGCTCAAAGAAATCGGGCCCCGCGAGGTCGCGGGGCCCGTGTGGCCTGGGGGTTGAAAGAGCCTTAGAAGCTGATCTTCAGCCCGAATTGGATCTCACGCGGATCCCGTACGTTGCGTGCCACGCCAAAGCCAGCCCCTGGCGTGGAGCTTACGATGCTGGTCGCAGTTGCTGGGTTCCCGGTGTTGTAGACTGCGCTCGGCGGGGCGTAGTCCGTGGAGACGCTTCTGAACTGCACGTTGTTGAACAGGTTGAAGACCTCGGCACGGAACTGGATGGTCATCCGCTCTCCGGTGTACTTGCTCTTGAAGAATGGGATGTTCCAGTTCTTGTAGAGAGCGAAGTCGGTCTGTGTGATGCCAGGCCCGTAGCACTGCCCGCGGCTGGCATTGCCGATCGTGCCTAACTGGAACCCATTGAGGGTGAAAGCGTTCGGGTTGAGCCACTGTTCGGAACCGCCGGTAGCACGGCACGGCTCGCCCGGCACGCGGTTCAGTAACTGGTCGTTGGTGAACCCGGTTCCCGACGGGCCACCGCCGATGCCAGGCACACTGCCCGTATGCAGCGTGAGGGCACTCCCGTGCGAGAGGATGACGATCGTCGCCATCTCCCAGTCACCGAACACGTTCTTGACGAAACCGTTCTGGTCGTTCAACTGCGGCGTTAAGTAGATGAAGCTCGCGTTGAAGATGTGCGGACGGTGCAAGGCGGACGGACCGCGGTTGAGTCGCGGATCGGTTATGTCGATGATGCTGCCGGCGCTCAGGCCGCCGTCAGAGCTATCGAGCAAACCATCATCGATCAGCCGCGACCAGGTGTACGAAGCCTGATACTGCGCGCCCCGGCCGAAACGGCCGCGGAACTGCGTCTGCAGCGAGTGGTAGATGGAGTTGCCGTTGCGGTCGAAGGTCAAGATGTTTCCGTTCGTACCCAGCGCGGAGAACGGACGCAAGCTTGCTTGAAGTCCGGTATCACCTGCGGCCTGCGCGTGGATATAGGCCAGGCGGTTGGCCGGCAACACCTGATTGGCCGCGTAGCTGCTCGTAAGGTGAATGCCGCGGCTGCCTACATACGACACTTCCAGGATGTTGTTCTTCCAGACTTCCTGCTCCCAGGTGGCGTTCCACTGCCACGTGTTAGGAAGCCGAGCGCCTAGAGTGATCCCTGAACCGGGGGAACCGTTCGAGGTGGAGCAACTCACGCAAGCCGACATCGGGTTTGCCGGATCGTTGTCGAGCGTGCGGAGTCCGTTGATGTTGGCGTTGAAGGGCGGATTGCCCGCGGGCGGCAGATAGGGCGCCACGCGCTCGCGCTGGAAGAACTGTCCCACGCCACCGCGGAAGACCGATTTGGCGTTGCCGAAGATGTCCCAGGCAAATCCGATGCGCGGCGCGATGGTGTTCATATCAGTGCTGCGGAACGACCGGGTGTCCGTGATCGTGCCGCCCGGGAAGCCGGCGGCAACGCACGGATTCGTCTCCGGGAACATCAAACCGTTACAGGGAGAGTTACCCAGCGCTGGGTTATAGAGGGCCGGCACAAAGCTACCGATCTGGTTCGCGGAGTCGAACGGTTCGAAGAGTATGGAGTAGCGCAAGCCGAGATCGAGAGTGAAGCGGGGATGAATCTTCCAGCTGTCTCCGGCGTAGAACTCGAGATCATGCCAGCGGGTGTGCGCCTCCGGTTGTCTGCGGTTCTCGTCGAAGCCCCAGGTCACGCCGCGCAGCAAGAAGTCTCCGATGGAGTTGCCGGTGGCGCCGCCCCAATTGTTGGCGGTCGTACCGCTGGCGCCCCAGAACTCGCTTTGCTCCGCCGAGCTGGCGCCGCCAATGAACTCGTTCTTCTTGTTCCAGGCAAACAATGCGCCGAACTTCAGCGAATGTTTGCCGACAACCACGTTGTAGTCGTCACGCAGCGCGTAAAGGTCCTGCAGGTTGGTCCACGGGGCCATGTTCCAGAGCGGCGCGTAGCCTCCCCCTCCCCAGAACGTGGGATGAGCCAGCTGGTCGCCAGTGGTTTTCCCGCCGAAGCCAAAGATGGGCGGCGCCGCCTGGTCGATCGCGTCGTTCAGGCCGGGAATCTGTTCGCCGCGCGTGACGTTGATGCGGTTGCCCGCGTAGGAGAATTGGATGGAGTTGACCGCACTCGCGCCGATGGTCTGGGTAAGCTTGGCCATGTACTGCTTGCCGGGCTGGTCCCACTTGGAGTCGACGTTCGGGAACGGATCGTCGCCCCACAGATGCGCGTAATCGCTGGGCGCGCCGTTCACCCACGCGTCCTGGGTGTAACGCACCATCAGGTTGATGGACTTGGTGAGGTAGACGTCGCCGCGGATGCTCTCCTCACGCCAGAAGGTGGGACTGGTGACCGATTGGATCCAGTTGATACAAGTCGAGCTCAACGCAGTGTTCGGGTCGGGATAGAGCTGAAGGTAAAGCAATCCCGCAGGGCTGAGCGATCCGGCCGGGATCTGATTCCCCGGGAATGGAAGACCAGTCGCCGGATCGTGCGGCGTATCCGGGCCGCAACCGGCCAGGAAGTTAGCATGCGTGCCGCTGAAATTTCCCGTCTTCTCCGCCGCGCTGGGCACGAAGGCTGTGCGCGCGTCGCCGCGCTGGATCTTGTTCCACTCCTGCGAGAAGAAGAAGAAGGCTCGGTTGGGGACGATCGGGCCACCGATGGTATAGCCGTAATCGTGTTGGCGGAGCTTGTCCTTCGCGCCGGTGCGGGCAAGGAAATAGTTCCTGGCGTCAAAAGCGTCGTTGCGGCCGAAGTAGTACACACCGCCGTGGAATTGGTTGCCGCCTGAGCGCGTGACCACGTTGATTTGCGCGCCCGCTGCCTGGCCGAATTCCGCTCCGTAGTTGTTGCGCTGGACCTTGAACTCCGCGATGCTGTCCACCGAGGGATAGATGAGGATGGTGTGATTGGAACCAACGTCATTGTTGTTGGCACCGTCGACGAGGAAGAGGTTATTCGTCGCGCCGCTGCCGCTCACCGACATATCGACGCCGGCAACGAGTCCCTTCTTGTCAGTCTGCAAACCCTCGGCGCTCGAGACGCCGGGCATCAGCTGCGTGAGCTGGACGAATACGCGTCCGTTCATCGGCAGCTCGCGCACCTGTTGTCCGTTGATCAGGCCCGAAAGGTCGCCGCTCTCCGTCTGCACCTGCACCTGATCGGCCTCGACCGTGATCTGCTGGTCGGCTGCGCCGGGCTGAAGCACGATGTCGGTACGCAAGGTGTCCGCGACGTGCAGCACTACGTCAGTCTTGACGTATTGCTTGAACCCCGTGCGCGTCGCCGCCACCTTGTAGGTCCCCAACGGCAGCTGGGACAAGGCGTACACGCCGTCCTTGTCGGTCTTCGTCGTGCGCGTCAGACCCGTGCTGACGTCGGTGACGGTGATGTCGACGTCAGGCACGACGGCGCCCGTCGAATCGGTGACCGTGCCAGTGATGGTGCCGAGGAAACGCTGCGCCTGAAGCGGCGCAACCAAGAAGAGAGCGGTCACAACAAGCAGAACGGCGAACCAGAGACGCCGCATGTTCTTCCTCCACAACGGAGTTATTGAACTGGGCCGATTGCAAACCGAGGAATCAGTTAAAACGGTTTAATTGGCGGTACTAAATCCGTTTAGCCCCACTGGCACCCACGAAATTCACGAAACTGTAACTCCCTCGCGGTCATCTGTCAACGGAACTTTTTTACGCCGCCGGGCCAGGGTAACCAAGGCCTCAACATCGGGTCTCCTGGCTTACAATCAGCGCCATGCCCCGCCGGCTCCGAACTGCTGCCTTTGCCCTGTTGCTCTCCGCCGCCGCGTGTTCCCAAAGCGCGCCTGGGGCGGGTCCGAGCGAAGGCCCGTACGACAACATCCGGGCCGCCGAGCAAGCCCTCAAAAAGAAAGACCTATACCTGGCCGAGAGCGAATACCGGTTCGCCGCTGCGCGCGCCCTGGTCGCCATCGGAAACCTGGCCAGCGCGAAAGGGGAATGGGACGCCGCGCTGACCGCGTATGGCGAAGCCAGCCAGCAGCTGAGCGATCCGAGCGAGCCGCTGCTGAGCGTAGCGACGGTCTACCTGCAACGGCAAAAACCGTTGCAAGCTGAGGCGGTGCTGCGCGAGCTGGCGGCCACCGGCAGAACACCGCGCGTGATGCATCTGATGGCAGTCGCTTATGCGGCACAGGGCCGCTTCGGCGAAGCGATGCAGCAGATCGAGGAGGCGCGGCACGCCGCTCCCGAGGATGCCGAGCTGGCGCATGCCGAGGGCACCATCGCTATCCAGGCGAAAGATGTGGCCTCGGCGCGACGGGCGTTTGCCGCGCTGCTGCAACTCCGCCCCGGGGCGCCCACGCACGTGCTCATTGGCCGTACCTGGCGCGACTACGAGCACTTCGAAGAAGCCAGGCAGGAACTCCAAGCAGCGCTTCGTCTCGATCCCCACGTCCGCCGTGCGAACTATTACCTCGGGACGATCCTGATCCGCCAACCCGACCGGTTGCGCGATGCCATCGCCGCCTTCCAGCGTGAGCTCGAGATCGCGCCCGACGACTACTTGTGCAACCTCAACGCCGGCATCGGGTTGACCGCCGACCGTCGTGCGGCCGAGGGCGTTCCCTACCTGGAAAAGGCAGCGCGGCTTTCGAATGAGTCCCGGCCGCTCTATCACCTCGGCCAGGCGCAGTTCCAGTCGGGTGAGTTCGCCGGCGCGGTGCAGTCACTGGAACGCTTCTTGGCCGCCGCCGCAAACGATCCGCAAGCTACGGCGAACGCCGGCAGCGCGGAGTATGTGCTCGCCCAGGCTCTGCACGCCCTCGGTCGCGACACCGACGCGGCAGCACACTTCGAACGCGCCAAGGAGCTCAAGGAAAAGTATCGCGCCCAATCGGAGGACCAGTTGCAGCACTATCTCATTCCCGACCCCGGCTCGGGGATGAGCGGGAAGACCGCGGTATGGCAGATCTCGTCCGCGCCTCCGCCGGACGGCCCGGCGCTCACCGCGGCACGCACCGCACTGATCGAGGTGATCGCGCGCTCCTACTTCAATCTTGGCGTGATCCTCTCGCAACGCAAGCACTATCGCAGCGCGGCCGCTTCTTTCTATCGCGCTGCCACCTGGGATCCCGCCTTCCCGGGCGCCCAGGCGTCGTTGGGTATGGCGCGCTTCCAGGCTGGGGAACATGCCCTCGCCATCGAGCCTTTGCGACGCGCGCTCGCGAGCGATCCCGGCAATCGCGATCTCGCACGGCTGCTGGCGCTTTCCTGTTTCCAGATCCAGTCTTATGCGTGTGCGGCGGAATTGCTGGCGAACGACGCCGCGGTCGAGAACGACGCGTCCCTGCAATACGCGCTCGGTGTCTCCCTGGTGAAGAGTGGAGAACCAAAGCGCGCCGCGGATGTGTTCGCGCGGCTGCTCGCGCGCAACGGTGACTCCGCTCCGCTCTATGTTCTCCTCGGGGACGCCCATGCGCAGCAAGGCGATTTTGATGGCGCCATCGCGCAGTACGTGCACGCCCTGCGCTTGGATGCGCGCGTTCCAGGAGCGCACTTCTCCTCTGGCGTGATCGAGCTGCGGCGTGGCCACCTGGCCGAGGCGGAGCACCACTTTCGAGCCGAGCTGAGCGCCCATCCGGACGATAACCGCGCGCGCTATCACCTGGCCTACACCCTTTCGCTCGAAGGAAAACGCGCCGAAGCCTTGCCGCTCGTGCGCGACGTCTTGAAGCGGACGCCCGCATTCTTCGATGGCCGGTATCTGCTGGGCCAGATGCTACTCGAGGAAGGGGACGCAGCCGGCGCCGTGGAGCAGCTCGAAGCGAGTGTCCGCCTGGCGCCGAAAGAGGCGCGCGCCCACTACCAGCTCGGCCGCGCCTATCAGAAGCTCGGGCGCACCGACGATGCGCAGCAGCAGTTCACGCTCTTCCAGCAGCTGAAGCACGGCGAGGAAAAGCCGTGAAGCGCTCATTCCTTCTCGTCGTGATCGTTTCCACCTTGACGACCATGGTCTTTCCGGCCACGCTGTGGGCGCAGCGTCCTGTGACCAAGCGGTCGCCGAGCTCCCGGAGTGCGCCGGCGGCAACGGTTGCGCAGGACAGCCCGGCTGCCCTGCTGGCGGTGGCGGAGACCCAGGCCTCGCGCGGTAATGCGCGGGCTGCGATCGCCACGCTGACCCAGGCTTTACGCCTGGCGCCGAACTCACCCGAACTGCTCTATCGCTACGCGCAGCTGGCGCTGCGCATCGAGCGCCCCGCGGAAACGGTGCGCGCGATGACGGCGGCCACGCGGCTCGAGCCGGATGACCCGCAGTACCTGTATCTTCTCGGCCTCGCTCAGCTCTGGGTCGGAGACACCGAGGGCGCGACGGTGCCGCTGGCGCGCGCGGCCGAGCTGCAACCGCAACGTCCCTCGGCACAACTCGGATACGCGGCGGCACTCCACGCCCTCAAACGCTACGACGAAGCTGCCGCGGCGCTCGATAAAGTGCTCGGGTTAGACGCCGGCAACACCGAAGCCTTATACATGTTGGCCGACATCGCGCAAGTCCGCGGCGATCTTGATACCGCGATGCGAATGGCGGAGCGCGTGCTCGCCAAGGACCCGCGACATCCGGGAGCCAACCTCGTCCGCGGTGTGATCTTGTCGCAACGGGGCGAGTATCACGCCGCACGCACCGCGCTCGAGCTGGCCGCGGCCGCAGATCCGAAATATCCGCGGACCTACTACCACCTCAGCCGCGTGTATGCGCAGTTGGGAGACAGCGCGCGAGCGGCGGCGGCGCGGGAAGCCTTCGACAAAGCCACGAAGAACGCGACCGAGCACCAGCGCGAGTCGCGCCGGTTGCTCGACCTGAGCGCGAAAGACCCGACCCGCTAGGGTCAGAGCCGTTCTTGCAGGACTGCCTTAGTGAGGTTTCGCGGGCGATCCACGTCATGGCCCAACTGCGTCGCGACGTGGTAGGCGAAGAGCTGCAATGGAACGATCTCCAGCAGCGGCAGCAGATATTCGGAAGTAGAGGGCACGGGAATCATCACGTCGGCGGCTCTCGCAACCGCATCATCGCCCTCGATCCCGATAGCGATCACCGCCCGAGCGCGTCCCTTTAGCGACTGCAGGTTCGACAGGGTGTGCTCGTAGCGGACCTCCGACTGCTTGTCGCGGCGATCCCGAGTGGCGAGCAGGAAGACTGCCGTTTCGAGGTCGACGGTGGCGAGTGGACCGTGCCAAACCTCCCCGCCCGCGTAGGCCTGAGCGCACCGGTAGGTGGTCTCCTTGAACTTCAGGGCAGCATCGAACGCCACGCCGCGATGGATGCCGCGTCCGGCGAAGATGAACTTCTCCGACGACATCAGTACGCCAGCAAGCTCCCGACATAGGCCATCGCTCGTCAGCGCCGTCTCCAGCTTCGCCGGGATCTCCAGCAGCGCGTCGAGGTGAGTCTTGTACTGGCTGGCGGTCAGCCGTTTCCGCGTCTTGCCTGCCGCGAGCGCCAGCAGATACAAAGCAGCAAGTTGCGCGGTGAACGCCTTGGTCGAGGGCACGGAGCGCTCCGGACCGCACTTGGTGTGCAGCCGGAAATCGGCTTCATACATCATGGTTGCGTCGTTGACGTTGGAGATCGCGAGCACGCGCGCGCCGGCGCGGCGCGCGGTCCGGAGCGCGCTCACCGTATCTGCCGTTTCCCCCGACTGCGAGATCACGATCACCAGCGTCTCCGGGCCGGGCAAGGAGGAGCCGTGCTGAAGTTCGCTGGAATACTCGACTTCGGTCGGGATGTGGGCCAGCCCTTCGATCATGAACTTGGCCACCACACCGGCGTGACGGCTGGTGCCGGTACCGGCGATCAGGATCCGCCCGATCCGCGCGAGTTCGGGCTCAAGCTGGACGAGGGCATCGCGAATGCCGGCATCTTGCGCGGTCGCGCGGACGCCGGCCGGCTGTTCGTAGATCTCGGCGAGCATGTGCGTGGGCGGTGGGCTATTCACGAGACCCTCGGAGTGGGACTTAAACAGTGACATGCCTCTTCGCGTCCTGGAACCAGAGTGCCGCCGAACCGGCGATGCCGGCGTCCACACCGTACTTTGCCGGCATGATCGGGATCTCGGCCGCCCGTTGATTGATGCTCCACCGCGCACTCCCTGTCCGTAACCGTTCGAACATGGGTTGCAGGCGCATGCCAACGCCTCCGCCCAGGATGATGGTGTCTGGTTCGAACAAGTCGATCATGTTGCCGAGCCAGACCATCAACAACTCGAGCGTGGCGTCGATCACTGCTGCGCTGCACGCATCGCCGGCTGCCCAAGCGTCGAACACGGCTTCCGTCGTGATGCCGGCGATGTCACCGCCAGCCATCTGGATCAACGTCGCGGCGCCCTTCGGATCCTTCCGCGCCAGCTCGCGCGCACGCTCCGCGATGGCCGGACCTGCCGCCATTCCCTCCAGGCAGCCTCGTTTGCCGCAGGCACAACGCACGGGCGCGTTGATGTCGATGGTCATGTGACCGCCTTCGGGGGCCGCGCCCGTCCGGCCGTGGTACAGGTGACCGTTGTGGATAAGAGCGGTGCCGATGCCGGTGCCGATGGTGATGTACAACACATGCGGTTCGCCGGCCCCGGCGCCCCAAAGCGCTTCGGCCAGTCCGGCCGCGTTGGCGTCGTTATCGAGGCGGACGGGAATACCGCACACCGAACTGACGGCGGCGAGCAGCGGGAAATCACGCCAGCAAGGAAGGTTGGGGCTGTGCAACACCAGCCCGCGCGCAGGATCGAGCGGCCCCGGAGAAGCGACCCCCGCGCCGAAGACCTCACGGCCGCGAGCGTCAGGGTACACGCCGGCTATCGCCCGTTCCACCGAGCGCATCGCCTCGGCGGCGGTGCCGTTGGCATTCATGGGGGCACGCGAACTCGAAACGATCTCGCCCGCGGCATTGACTAACCCGGCCGCGACCTTGGTGCCGCCAATATCGATACCGAGCACGAGCTTCTCGCCCACTCGGTCCCCATTCTGCATGCCTGCCTCGGCCTTCACTGGCAGGGCTGTTGACCCTGCCACTTGACAGCTGTTAAAACGATTTAATAAAACCAGAGGGCTTTAGTCAAGCTGGTTGACTCACCCGCCGTAACCAATGGGGAGGACGCACCATGAGACTTGGGCACGTGGTGGCTCTTTTTCTAGTGGCAACCTCGCTGGCAGCCGGCGCGGCTGGCCCCAACCCCGGAACGCGGCGCATCGAGCGAATCGACCTCGCCCGCGGCTGGCGCCTGGAAAGCTCGGCCAAGATCAAGCGGACCGGCGCCGAGATCTCGCGCGTGGGATTCCCGGCCACCGGCTGGCACGGTGCGACGGTGCCCACCACGATCGTAGCCGCCCTGGTTGCCGACCGTACCTTCCCTGATCCTTATTTCGGGATGAACATGCGCTCGCTGCCCGGGGTCACCTATCCCATCGGCAATAATTTTTCCCTGTTGCCGATGTCACCTGACAGTCCCTTTGCCGTCTCCTGGTGGTATCGGACAGAGTTCACCGCCCCGGCGGATTTCGCCGGGCAGCAGACCTTGCTGCATCTGGACGGCATAAGTTTCCGCGCCAATGTCTGGCTGAACGGCAAGCAGATCGCCACTTCCGAGGACATCGCGGGAACGTGGCGGCTGTTCGAGATCGATACCAGGTCAGCCCTGCGTCGCGGGCGAAACGCGCTCGCCATCGAGGTCGTCGCTCCTACCCCACACGATCTGGCAATGACCTTCGTCGACTGGAACCCGATGCCGCCGGACAAGAATATGGGACTCTGGCGGCCGGTGTATCTCACGGCCGGCGGTCCGGTGAGCCTGCGGCATCCCTTCGTGGAGACCGAGGTCGAGCTGCCATCGCGCGCAAGCGCCCGCCTTACCGTGCGCGCCGAACTCACCAATCACAGCGACAAGCCGGTGCGGGGCACCCTGCGCGGGACGATCGGGACGATCGGTGCCATCCATTTCGCGCAGCCGGTGGAGCTTGCCGCTGGCGAGACGAGAGATGTGGCGGTATCGCCCGATGCTGTGCCCCAACTCACGATGAAGGACCCAAAACTGTGGTGGCCGGCACAGATGGGGAAGCCGGTGCTGCATACGTTGCGCCTCGCATTCGAGACCGGCGGCCGCGTCTCCGACGCGGGCGAGATCCACTTTGGCATCCGCCAGGTCACCAGCGAAATGGATGCTGACAAGAAGACCCTGCTGTTCAGGATCAACGGCAAACCGATCCTCATCCGCGGCGGGGGCTGGGCGCCGGACGCGATGGTGCGCGAGGATCCCCGCAAACTCGAACAGAAAGTGCGGCTGGCGCAGCACATGGGCCTGAATACGATCCGGCTCGAAGGGACGCTGGAGACGGAAGACTTCTTCCAGCTGACCGATCGTATCGGAATGCTGGTGATGGCCGGGTGGTGCTGCTGTCACCATTTCGAGGAATGGGAAAAGTGGGACGATCAAGATCGCCGCATAGCGGAGCGTTCCCAGCACGACCAGATCCTGCGCCTGCGGGCGCATCCCAGCGTCTTCGTCTGGCTGAACTCGAGCGACATGCCGGCGAAAGTGCCGGCGGTGGAAGAGATGTACATCCGCGTGTTGAAGCAGGTGCACTGGCCGAACCCTTACGTCTCATCCGCGTCGGCCACTCCTTCCCCGTTCAGCGGACCTTCGGGCGTGAAGATGAACGGCCCCTACGACTTCGTACCGCCGGTCTACTGGCTCGACGATCCCGGCAAGTACGGTGGGGCGTGGAGCTTTGCCACCGAGATCAGCCCCGGCGGCGCACCCCCGGAGATCGAAAGCGTGCGCGCCATGCTGCCGAAGGACCACTTGTGGCCGGTCGATGATTGGTGGAACTTCCACGCGGGTGGCGGCGAATTCAAGAACATGAACCTGTTCATCAACGCGATGAACGCGCGCTACGGCCCGTCGGACGATGCGGAAGAGTTCACCACCAAGAGTCAGATGATGGCGTACGAGGGCTTGCGCTCGATGTACGAGGCCTATAGCCGCAACAAATACAAAGCGACCGGCGTGATCCAGTGGATGATGACCAACGCCTGGCCCTCGATGATCTGGCATCAATACGACTACTACCTGCGTCCCGGTGGCGGCTATTACGGCACCAAGAAAGCGTGTGAGCCGCTGCACGCGATGTACTCCTACAACGACGGCTCGGTCTGGCTGATCAGCAGCCGCTACGACGACGCCCCGGCGCTGAAGGTCACCGCTACTATCTACGACCTCGACATGAAGCAGCGTTGGCAGCAGCAAGCGACCCTCGATGCGCCCGCCGATTCCACCCAGAAAGTGCTCACCGTCCCCGCCGTCGGTGAACTCACCGGACTCAGCAGCACCTACTTCTTGGTGCTCAACGTCGACGAGCCGACCGGCAAGCACGCCAGCTCGAACCTCTATTGGCTGTCGACCGCGCCGGAGAAGGTCGCGTGGGAGAAATCCACGTGGTGGTATTCGCCCACCAGTTCTTTCGCCGACTTCACCGCCCTGAACAAGTTGCCGAAGGCGCGGGTCAGCTACCGCACCGCTTCCGATTTGCAAGCCGGCAAAATGCGTACCCGCGTCACCGTGAAGAACGATAGTCCGGCGATCGCATTCTTTGTGCGGCTGAAGGTCAACCAGGGCGCGAACGGCGCGGAGGTGCTGCCTTCCTACTGGGACGACAACTATTTCTCGCTGCTGCCGGGAGAAGAGCGCGAGATCACATCTACCTACGACGCGGCGGCGCTCGGCAAGGCGAAGCCGCATGTCACCGTGACCGGTTGGAACGTGGAGGCGCGCTAGGTGGCAACGCCTCCTTCTACGCCCGCCGAAGCGCCCCGTCTGCGGCGAACGCTCGGGCTTTGGGACCTGATCCTCTACGGCATCATCGTGATCCAACCGGTCGCGCCGATGTCTGTATTCGGTGTGCTTTCTGATCGCGGACGCGGCCACGCCGCTACCGCCATCCTGCTGGCGATGGTCGCGATGCTGTTCACCGCGATCAGCTACGGACGCATGGCGCGCGCCTATCCCAGCGCCGGCTCGGCCTTCACTTACGTTGGCCAGGAGATCCATCCCGTCGGCGGCTTCGTCACCGGGTGGAGCATGGCGATGGACTACATGCTCAACCCAATGATCTGCATCATCTGGTGCAGCAAGGCGGCGATGAACTTTGCGCCGGCGGTGCCCTATTGGGCGTGGGCCATCTTCTTCTTCGCACTGTTCACTTTGCTGAACCTCAGAGGCGTGCGCGCCTCGGCACGGACTAATAACGTGCTCGCCGCGTTCATGGGGATCGTGCTGGCGATATTCTTCATCGTCGCCGCACGCTACCTGCTGCATCAGCCGGCAGGCTCGGTGGGCTCGCTCACGCGGCCCTTCTACGACCCGGAGACGTTCAATCTCAAGCTGGTGCTCAGCGGAACGTCGATCGCGGTGCTGACCTACATCGGCTTTGACGGCATCTCCACGCTGTCGGAAGAGGCGAAGAACCCGCGTCGCGACATCTTGCTGGCCACCGTGTTTACCTGTGTCGCTATCGGAGTGCTCTCGCTCGTGCAGGTCTACCTGGCGGAGCTGATCTGGCCGGCGAAGCAAGGCTATCCCGACGTGGATACCGCCTTCGTGCACGTGGCCAAGCGCGCCGGCGGCCCACTGCTATTCGCGCTCATCAACTTCACGCTGTTGGCCGCCAACATCGGTTCCGGCATGGGCGCGCACCTCGGCGCGGCGCGGCTCCTCTACGGGATGGGGCGCAGCAACGCATTACCGAAGCGCTTCTTCGGAGCTGTGGATCCGAAGCGCCACATCCCCCGGAACAACGTGATCTTCGTCGGTGTGGTCGCGTTGGTGGGAGCGTTCCTCATCACTTATGGACTCGGCGCCGAGATGCTGAACTTCGGCGCGCTCATCGCCTTCATGGGCGTGAACCTGGCCGCCTTCATGCGCTACTACCTGCGCGAGAAGACGCACACCGTGGGCAATTTTCTTCCCCCGTTGTTGGGCTTTGCCGTGTGCTTTCTGTTGTGGATCAACTTGAGCTGGCCGGCGAAGCTGTGGGGCAGCGTCTGGCTCGTCGCCGGTCTGATCTTCGCCGCGATCAAGACCCGCGGATTCCGCGGCGAACTGCTGAACTTTGATATTCCGGCGGAGGAACCGCGTGCTTCCGCGTGACCAGAGAGGAAGATATGATGCTTGCTCGATCGTCTTCCCTACCCAGGAGAGCAAACGTGCGGACGTCATCGCGTAGCGGGCGCAACGTAACCATCCGTGATGTAGCCAAGGAGAGCAAAGTGTCGGCCACCACCGTGTCGATCGTGCTGAACGACAGCCCGCTGGCGCGCTACATCCCGGCAGTCACCAAGACGCGCATCCACAAGGTCGCGAAGAAACTGGGTTACCGGCCGAACTTATTCGCGCGTTCCCTGCGCAGCAACCGCAGCAATACCGTCGGCCTGATGGTGTTTGACATCACCGACCCGTACTGCACGCTCATCCTGCGCGGGGTGCAGAGCGCGCTCTATTCGGCCTCGTACACGCCCATCCTTTCGGACGTGCAAAACGAGCGCGCCCGCTTCGAGCGTTACTTGGAGATGCTGCTCGCGCGCCGCATCGAAGGCCTCATCGTGCTGGCCAACTGGCTTTTCATGGACATCACGCTGCTCGCCGATCTGGAAAACGATAAGGTCCCCTGCGTCGTCATCGGACGCGAGCTCGACCACGGCGCGGTCAGTTCCGTGATCGTCGACAACGAACTGGGTGGCTTCCTGGCGCTCGAGCACCTCTATGCCCTCGGGCACCGCAAGGTAGCGTTCATCCGTGGGCCGAAGGCGCTCGGGGATAGCTCGGCGCGCTGGCGAGGAGCGCGCAAGTTCGCGCAGCTGCGTGGGCTCGACATCAATCCCAAACTCACCTTCGAGCTCCCCGACTCGCGCGATCCCTGGTCGGGATTCGAGGCGGCATACAAGCTCACGCTTGACCTGACCAAGCACAAGCGCTGGTTCTCAGCCGTGATGGCATTCGATGATATGTCGGCGCTCGGAGTGATGCGGGCCTTGGCGCACGCCGGTATCTCCGTGCCGAGCGAATGTTCGGTGATCGGCTTCGACGACATCGCGCCCGCCGCGCTCTGCACCCCGCCGCTGACCACGATCCGGCAGCCGATGGAAGTGATGGGGGCACTGGCTGTCGGCATCATGCTCGAGAACCTGCAAGCCATCCCACGCGAGTTCGCCGCAGTACACCGCAAAGTCGCACCTGAACTGGTGGTGCGAGAGTCAACCGCACCGCTCGGCCCGCGATCGGAGGAAGTATGAAGAAACGTCTGCTAGGTTCCGCAATGATGTTCATGATCACGGCCGGTGCGGCATGCGCCCAGATGTCGACGCCGCAAACTACGCCGCCGCAACCGGCCCCCCATGCCGCGTCCGGACCCAGCGTGCAGGAGCGCCTGGGATATCCCGCCAACTCCAGGCTACTCATCATTCATGCCGACGACTTTGGCATGTCCCACTCGGTGAATCGTGCCACCTTCGAGGCGCTCGAGAACGGCTGGGTGACGTCGGCTTCCATCATGGTTCCCTGCCCGTGGTTCCCCGAAGTAGTGCAGTGGGCAAAGAGACATCCCGACGCCGACCTCGGCATCCACATGGTGCTCAATAGCGAGTGGACGCCGTATCGCTGGGGCCCGCTCTCGCCCACCAGCACCGTGCCCACGCTGCTCGACCAGCACGGATACTTCCCGCTGCTCGAGAGCGATGTGCCGCCCAAGGCTGACCTCGCGCAAGTGGAGGTGGAGATCCGCGCGCAGATCGAGAAGGCCCGCGCCGAGGGGATCAAGCTCTCGCACCTCGATACTCACATGACCACGCTCACCCGGTCGCCGGCCCTGTTCGAGGTCTATCGCAGGGTGGGGCGGGCTTATGGCCTGCCGATCCTGCTGGAGCGTGGCGAGGGAACCTACCGCCAGGCGGGACAGCCATTGCCTCCCGAGGCGTTGATCGACAAGGTCGTCAGCATGGATGTAGGAGTTCCCCTCAAGCGCGACGCATGGCTTGACGCCAGCAAGAGGATGTTGCAGCCGCTCGGCCCTGGCGTCTACGAGTTCATCGTCCACCCCGGCTACGACGATCCGGAGATGCAGGGCGCGACCTTCGATCACCCGAACTGGGGCGCGACCTGGAGACAGCTTGACCTGGAGACGGTGAAGAGCAAGGAATTCCGCGATTTTCTTCGGGACGAAAAATTCATCATCGTGCGCTGGCGCGATCTAGCGCGGGCTCTGCCGAATGCACAGCCGGCGGCGGCGACGGGCGGACACTGAGGATCAAACGGGAGGTAGTCGTGACGGTCAGTCATCGGTTATTTGCGGGCGGCGCACTGCTCTTGCTCTCGTTGCTGCCTCTGGCAGCAAGCGCGCAAAAAATCCCAGCGCAGCACCAGCCGCACCAGAAGACACTGCTTGCAGTCTTCGCGCACCCGGATGACGAGACCATCGTCTCGCCGGTCCTGGCGGCGTACGCCAGACAAGGAGTGAAGGTATACCTGGTGGTCGCGACCGACGGACGCATGGGCATAATGCCGCACGCCGGCATTCCCGCCGGCGATCAGTTGGCCAAAGTCCGCGCCGGTGAGGTGCAGTGCGCGGCGAAAGAGCTTGGCATCGAGCCCCCCATCCTTATCGGCTTACCCGATGCCGGTCTTGCCGCCATCAAGCCCGCAGTGGCGTATCCCGGAGAGCCGCTCGACAAGCTCGCCAAGGAACTGCGCCGCATCGTGGACGAACTCGATCCACAGGTCATCATCTCCTGGGGGCCGGAGGGCGCTTATGGACATCCTGACCACCGGCTCGTCGGCGACGTCGTGATGCAACTGTTCCTGGAGGGTGGCATGCGGATGAAGGGCCGCCACTTCTACTGGATCGGGTTTCCTCCCGAGCGCGTTGCGAGTGCGCCGCTTTGGTACGGCTTCAAGATGTACGGCACCGACCCCGCGCTCCTGACGGCGAAGGTCGCGTTCACGCCTCAGGACCTCGCGACCGCGCGCAAAGATATCGGCTGCCATAAATCCCAAGCCACCACCGCGATGATGAACGAGAGTTTCAACACCCTTTCGCAATTATGGAAGGGCGGAGTGCAGTTCTATGAATGGCGCGGCGGGAACAAGAACAGCGGGAAGACGAACGGCGTGAAGAAGACGAGCGACCTTTTCTACTGAGCTACGGAGCTACTTGACCGGAGCCACCGGAGCTACCGCCGGTCGCGCCCGAAATAGCAACGCACCCACCGCGGTGACTACCAGCCCCGCGAGGCTCTCTCGTGGGCGGCCCGCGGCCAGCAGCACGAGCAACAAGACTACGAACGCGGTGAATCCGGCGGCCGCGTAAGGCTGCGCAAACCCTTTCACTAGCTCGCCGCGCCGGTGCAGACCGAAGACCGTGGTGACCGTGAGTCCCAGGAAGAGCACGGCGGTGAAGATGAAGTAGGCGATGATCTGCTCGAAATTCCCCGCCAGGATCAGCACCGACGCCAACGCGGCTTGCAGCGCGATGGCTCGGGCCGGCGTCCCAAAGCGCGGCGACACCTCGGCGATCTGCGGTACGAATCCACCCTCTTTCGCCATCGCGAAATACACGCGCGGCACCGCCATCATGAAGGCGGCCAGGCTGCTCACGATGGAGAGCGCCACGATCGCGGCCAGCAATTTGCCGCCTCGTACTCCGAAAAGCTTCGTGCCCATTTGCGCCACGAATGCCTGCCCATCTCCCACCGCGCCGATTGGGACCAGGTAGATGAACACCGCGCTGATGGCGATGTAGATCGTGAGCACGAGCAGCACGCCCCCGAGCAGAGCTTTGGGAAGCGTCTTGCCGGGGTCGCGCACCTCGCCGGCGACGCGGCTCACCTCCCACCATCCGCCGAAAGAGAAAAACGCGCCGATGAGCGCGCCGGCGAGGGCGCCGGCAAGCGGGGCGCCACCCGCGCGCTGGGCGATGAAGGGCAGGAAATTGTTGATGTCCCCCGCGTGCGTCACGAACGCCCACAACGGAAGCAAGAGGAGTATGGCGATCTTCACCCAGGTGACGGCGTTGAGCAACGCCGCGCTCACGCGCGTACCGATCACGTTGAGACCGGCGATGGCGAGCACGGTGCCGATCGCAACCATCTTCTGCGCGAAGGCAGACAGCGGCGTCAGGTAAGCCAGGTAACTGGCGAGTCCCATAGCCAGCGCGGCGCAGAGGCCGGGATCCATCACCGCCAGGCACATCCAGCCATAGAGAAAGCCGACGCGGGCGCCATACGCGCGCTTCAGGTAGACGAAACTGCCACCGGTCTCGGGATATCGGCAGGCCAGCACCGAGTAAGAGAGCGCGCCGCACAGCGTCATCACGCCCATCACCAGCCACACCATCAACAGCCAGAAGGGCGAGGCCAGCGCCTTGGCCATGCCCGCAGGAGTGAGAAAGATGCCGACGGCGATCGTCTGGCCCGCGATGATGGCCGTGGCCGACGCGAGTCCGAGCTCGCGTTTCAACCCTGAAGCTTCCACACCCTGGGTTGGTGTCGCTGCCGTCAGAACGACAACCTTGCTCCGAGCTGGAAGGCGCGAGGCCCACCGGAACCGAGCACTCCGCCCGCCGTCGTGACTGGCCGCCCGAATGAAGGCCCCAGAACATTATTGAACCCGGAATAATTCTGGTTCGACACGCCCAGGATGTTCGTCACGTTGAACAGGTTGAAGACCTCGGCGATCCCCTCGATGGAGACACGCTCCCGCACTTTGAAGGTCTTCGCCAGGCGCATGTCGAAGGAATGGAAGCTGTCGTTGAACTTGGCGTCGGAGCTCACCAGCGGAAGCTGGTCGCCCGGTGCCCTGCCCGCGTTGGCGATGGTGATGGCCGCATTCAGTTCTGCTGCCGAATGGAAGACCGTGCCGCCCGCGTTGCGCCTGAATTCCGGCACGCGGCCGCTCGCATCGGGTAGCAGGATATCCATCGGCACTCCGGAAGCCATCGTCCAGATGGGAGACAGCCGGAACCCGTAAGGCAGCTCAGCCGTGCCGGAGAAGACGAAGCGGTGGCGTTGATCGTTCGGCGTCGGACCGTATTCGCGACGCAGGTTGTTCGGTTCGATGGGGCCATTCCCAAACGGGATCTGGTCATCGTTTTCGTAATTGAAAGCCTTGGAGAAGGTGTAGGAGGCACGGAACTGGTAGCGATGCGAGAGCTGCTTCCGAACGCTGAGCAGCAGCGCGTCGTAGTGCGTGTTCACGCTGGATTCGAGGTTCTTGACCACGTCGGGACCGCCAACCACCGGATTGAAGACTGTGCCGATCGGTCTGCCGATGATGAAATGCGTTCCCAGGTTGTGGATGAAGTCCGCCTGCGCGACAAAATAGGCGCCCAGGGCTTTCTCGAAGCCGAGATTGAACTGCTGCACCGCCGGACTCTGCATGCGGTTGTCGATGATGTTGATCCCCGCTGCGCCCGCGCCCGGCAAGGGAAAGCCGGTGAATGGATCCGCAGTCGTCGGCGCGCCGGGCGCGAAGGTTCCGTCAGGGTTGAGGAAGAACACGTTCCCGGCGCGAACCACGATGGGCAAAGCACGCCCGTCAAGCCCACGCTCGAGCGAGCTGATCTCCAGTGTGATGCGGTCGTAGTAGATCCCGTAGCCACCATGGATGCTGAAACGCGCGTCTTTCGTCGACCAGTTGAAGCCGATGCGAGGACCCCAGTTGTTCGTGTCTTTGCCGCGAGTGCCGTGCAGGAAGGGCAGGATGATCGGATTCAGCTCGTTCACCCGGCTGATGTTCTTCACGTCGGTATCGAGCTCGTAACGCAAGCCGAGGTTCAGGGTGAGCTGCGGATGGATCCGCCAGTCATCCTGCACGAAGAACGCCATGAAGTTGTTGTCGGCGTCGGGCAGCAGCAACGGACGGTCGGGGAAAGCGCTGCGCAGCGTGACCGCGAACAGCAGATCAAGGTCGTTGATCACGCCATCACCGTTACGGTCCTGCGACGCAAAATCCTCCACCAGCTCGATGCGACCGCTCTGGAAGACGCGCAGGTCGAAGGCGGCGTCGACGCGCTGAACCTCGGCGCCGAAGCGCAAGCTATGCCGGCCCACGGTCCATGCGAGGGAGTCGGAGAATTGCAAACGGTTTTGCCACGTCGCCTGCGGCACGCGGAACGAAGCGCCATCCTGCACACTCGGAAACGTGAGCTGCGGTCCGGGCGTGACCGGGTCGGTGTGGTTCACGAAGTTGTTCACGCTGAAGCTGGCGCGGTTCAGCAATGAGGTGGTGATCACGCGAGTCCAATTCGCGGCGAACGCCTGGTAGTCGTTGCGCCCGTCCTGTCGCTCCGAGGCCGATCCGATGGTGCGGACCAGGCTGCTGGCATCCACGGCATCCACGCGCTCGAGCGAGTAGCGAAAGCTCAGATTGTCTTGATCGCTGACCTGCCAATCGGCGCGCGGCGTGAACATCAGGTCCGTGACCGGCGCGTCGGCAAAAACGCGGTCGATGGTGTTCGTCGCCAGGTTGCGCTCGCCGACCAATAGCACACCATCTTGCTTGCGATATTCGAACCCCGCGAACCACCAGGCGCGGTCGCGCACGATAGGCCCGCCCAGCGTGCCTGAATACTGCTGCCGGCTGAACGATGGGTCTTGACCGAGGGTGCGATCAAGGGTCGCCGGCAAGCCTTGCAGCACCGCATCTCGCTCATAAATGGAGGCGGAGCCGTGCAGTTGGTTGCTGCCCGATTTTGTCACCACGTTGATCACCGACGATCCTGAGCGCCCCAGCTCCGCCGAGAAACGGTTGGTCGCCATCTGGAATTCGCGGACCGCATCCTGGGGAACGTTATGCAGAGCACCGCCGACAACGTCGTCGTTATTGTCGGCTCCATCCACCGTCACATTGCCGCCCCGGCCGAGCTGGCCCGCCGAGGATATCTGCACCGTGTTCGTCTTCGTGGGGTCGAAATTCGGTGCCGGCGAGTTACCCGGGATCAAGAGCGCGAGTTCGAGGTAATTCCTGCCATTCAAGGGAAGGTTTTCGATGGCGTTGCTGTCCACCACCGCGTCCACCACGGAGCTGGTCGTATCCAGCGCCACGGCCGCGCTGGTGACTTCCACCTGCGCCGTAGCAGGACCGACGCGCAGCGCCACGTCCCAAGTGATGCGCTGACCCACCTCGACCGTCAGTTTGTTGGCCCGCGGCGAAAAGTCGGGCGCCTTTACCGAGATCTCGTACTCTCCCGGCGGCAGGCCGGCGAGCGCATAGAACCCTTCCCCGTTGCTTTTCGTGCTGCGGATCGAATTTGTGGCGGTGTTCTTCGCCACGATGGAGGCATTCGCCACCACCGCGCCGGTGGGATCTTTCACCACGCCACTCACGGCCGCGGAGTTTGACTCTTGCGCCCAAACCAGGCATGAAGACATCAGCAACAACAGGAAGCAGACGACTCCACGCAAACGGCACATGTGCTCGCTCCAAAGTTGGGCACGAAAACGGGCCCAGGCTGGTGTGGGATGAAGACGCGCAGCAGTATAAGGCCATTTGCTATATTGCTACCCTATGCCGGACGTGAGAAAACCCGCTGACCTGAAGATTCCCGTCGTCGAAGACGAAAAAGCCACGGGATTGGTGGCTGAGGTCTACCAGGAATGGAAGCAGCGGACGGGCCGCTCCGCCATGCCCGGAATACTGAAATGCTTCAGTGCCCGGCCAGACTTCCTGCGGCAGGTCATCGCTTTCTCAGACAACGTCCATTTTTCTGAAGGCCATCTCTCCCGCCGTCACAAAGAGATGATCGCCACCTATGTTTCCGCCTTGAACCATTGTCCGTATTGAATCGACAGCCACGCTCACTTCCTGCGTGAACAGGGAGCCCAGGATAAAGTCGTGCAGGCGCTGGCCGAGGGCAAGCTCGATACCAACGGGTTGACCGCCGCCGAAGCCGCGCTGCTCGCCTATGTAAGGAAGGTCACGGAGGCGGCATACAAGACTACTGCCGCCGACGTCGATGACTTGCGGCAGCATGGTTGGTCGGACGAGCAGATCGCGGAAGGCGTCTACATCACCGCCATGTTCGCTTTCTTTAACCGCGTGGCGGATGCATTCGGCATTCCCTCGATGGGATATCTCTAAGGACTACTGCAGGGAGCAACGCCCATGTTCATGTTCCGCCATCTACGGTGGTTGCCGCTTCTGCTTCTGGCAATGATCTCCCAGGCCGGCGCACAATTCGCGCACACCGGCCACCAGAAGATCGTCGACGCCGCCGGCAAGCCGCTCTTTATTCGTGCCACGAATCTGGGCAATTGGCTGGTGCCGGAAGGCTACATGTGGCGGCTCGAAGGCGGCCCGCAATCTCCGAGTGAGATCCACGCCTTGGTATTGGAGCTGCTTGGACCCGAAGGCTCGGCCTCATTCTGGCAGCGCTACCGCGAGAACTACATCACGCGGGAGGACATCGCGTTCCTGCATCGCGCCGGCTTCAACGCCATCCGCGTTCCTTTGCACTACAACCTTTTTGAGAGCGACGACGCGGAAGGATTCAAGCTCCTCGACCGCTTGGTCGCCTGGAGCCGCGCCGAAGGTTTATACGTGATCCTCGATCTGCATGCCGCGCCCGGCGGACAAACCGGCGCGAACATCGATGACAGCGCGGGATATCCCTGGCTGTACCAGAGTCCGCAAGCGCAACAGCATCTCATCGCCGTCTGGCGACGGTTGGCGAAGCACTATCGCAACGAACCCGCCGTGCTCGGTTATGACCTCTTGAATGAGCCCATCCCGACTTTTCCCAAGCTCAGAGCCTTGGACGCTTTCCTCGAGCCGCTCTACAAGCGGTTGTCCCGCGCGATCCGCGAGGTTGATCCGCGCCATATCCTCTTCCTCGGTGGCGCGCAGTGGGACAGTGACTTCTCCGTCTTCGGCAAACCCTTCGACGCGAACGTCGTATATACGTTCCACAAATACTGGACGGCGCCGGATGCAAGCGTCATCCGGCCATACCTCGACTTCCGCGAGCGCTACGATGTGCCGATCTGGATGGGCGAGTCCGGCGAGAATACGGATGAGTGGATCGCGCAATTCGAGAAAACGCTTTCAAAAAATAACATCGGATGGGCTTTCTGGCCTTACAAAAAGCTGGAAAAGTCGTCAGCCATCGTCAGCATCTTCCCCCCAGCCGATTGGGGCAAGATCGTGGAGTTCGCCAAACTTCCGCGCGGCACGGCACACGTGGAAGCTCGGTTGAAGGCCCGGCCTGATCAGGAAACCATCACCCGTACCTTCGCCGAGCTGCTGGAAAATGTCCGGCTGCAAAAGTGTCGCGTCAATGAGGGCTATCTGAAAGCGCTCGGGATGAAGGCTGATATGGCGCCCGCTCCTCCCGCGACAGACCGCCCTCACTAGCCCGCATGGAGAAGCCGACGAACCAGGGTCAAAGGCCGAATTGTATGTCTTCCTGGATCGAAGCTGCGCCATAAGCGAACGTCTGGTTTGTCCTGCAAGCCATCGTCGGGCGCTGCTGCAACACGCCGGTAGCGTCTTGGAGGGTCCCCGCCAACTTGATGCGGCAGCACTCTAATGGCCTGCTGCCAGAGTTCGTCAGCGACCGTGATGAAGCCGCGGCTGGGCGCGGATGACCCACCGACATTGTGGATGATTATGTCAACGTAACCAGCGTGTCGTGTGCTCGTCGCACTCGCACCCTTACATCGTTGTCCTGCCCAGTTGCTGCCGTGCAATGCCGGCTATCTTGTCGGGTTCGAATCCGAACTTCCTCTGCAACTCCTTCAACGGCGCGGAAGCCCCGAACGTGTGCATCCCTACCACCTGACCGGAGCTGCCGACGTAGCGCTCCCAGCCAAAGGTGGAGGCTTGCTCGATGGCGACGCGCGCCTTCACTGCAGGGGGCAACACGGCGTCGCGATATTCCCGCGGCTGTTGCTCAAAGATCTCCCACGACGCCATCGAGACCACGCGCGAGCGGATGCCTTCAGCCAGCAACTGTTCATGTGCTTCGACGGCGAGGCTGACCTCACTGCCGGAGGCGATGAGGATGACGTCGGGAGTAGCCCCGGGAGCGGCGCCGGGAGCATCCGCCAACACGTATGCTCCACGCGCTACGCCAGACGCCGGCGCATACTTGCTGCGATCGAGCGTGGGCAGCGGCTGGCGGGATAGCGCCAGCGCCACCGGCTGATGGCGCAGTTGCACGGCATAGCGGTAGGCCTCGACCACTTCGTTGGCATCGCCGGGCCGCAAGACGATCAGCCCGGGCATGGCACGCAGCGAAGCAAGCTGTTCGACCGGCTGGTGCGTGGGGCCGTCTTCACCGTCGCCCATGGCATCGTGCGTGAAAACAAAGAGGCTCGGCAGCTCCATGATGGCGGAGAGCCGGATCGCCGGCCGCGCATAGTCGCTGAAGATGAAGAAGGTCGCGCCGAAGGGCCGCAGCTTCGACAACGACAGTCCGTTCACGATCGCGGCCATGGCATGCTCACGAATACCGAAGTGCAAGGTCTTGCCACCGGGGTTCTCGGCCTCGAGGTCGCTGGCGCCGGAAAACGTGAACAAGGTCTTGGTCGAGGGCCCCAGGTCGGCGCTTCCGCCGAGGAACCATGGGATGTTCTGCGCCAGAACGTTCAGGACTTTGCCCGAGGCATCGCGCCCGGCGATGCCCTTCGCGTCCGCCGGAAAGATGGGAAGGTTGCGGTCCCAACCGGCGGGAAGCTCGCGGCGCTGCATCAAGTCGATCTGCTGAGCGAGTTCCGGATAGCTGGTTCGATATGCCGCGAACAGAGCCTTCCAGTCCGCACGCAGAGTTGCGCCGCGTTTGCCGATCCCGTCGGCAAAATGCTCATACACTCCCTCGGGCACAAGGAATTTCGCATCCTCGGGCCATCCGTAGCTGCGTTTGGTGAGGCGGACCTCGTCCTCACCGAGAGGTTCGCCATGCGCCGCGGCGGTGTCCTGCCGGTTCGGTGACCCATAGCCGATGTGGCTATCGACGACGATGAACGTGGGGCGTCCCTTCGTCTGCTTGAATGTATCGAGGGCGTGTTCGATGCGCTCCGTGTCATTCGCATCGCCGACGCGGAGAACATTCCAGCCATAGGCGAGGAACCGGGTCACCACGTCTTCGGTGAAGGTGAGGGACGTGCTGCCTTCGATGGTGATGTGATTGTTGTCGTAGATCCAGCAGAGATGGTCGAGGCCAAGATGGCCAGCGAGGGACGCGGCCTCCGAAGCGACGCCCTCCATGAGGCAGCCGTCGCCGCAAATCGCATAGATCCTGTAGTCGAAGATCTCGAAGCCGGGGCGGTTGTAGTGACTGGCCAGCCACTTCTCCGCGATCGCCATGCCGACACTGGTGGCGACGCCCTGTCCCAGGGGACCCGTCGTCGTCTCCACGCCCGACACCCAGCGGTATTCGGGATGGCCTGGCGCTTTGCTACCGAGCTGACGAAAGTGGCGAATATCGTCGAGCGTGACGGAAGGTTTTCCCAGGGTCTCATACTCGGCATTCACGGCCTGCGTCTTGGTGAGGTGGAGCACGGACCACAGCAACATGGAAGCGTGGCCATTGGAGAGGACGAAGCGGTCCCGATCCGGCCAGATCGGATCCTGCGGATCGAAACGCAGCACGCGATTCCAGATGGTATAGACGAGCGGCGCCAGCGCCATCGGTGTGCCGGGATGTCCAGACTTCGCCTGCTGGACTGCGTCGATGGAAAGCGTGCGAATGGTGTTGATGGAGAGTTGATCGAGGTCTGTGCCGGCGAAGCGAGTCGCAAGCGGCGTGTTGGTCATAAGAATATCTCCCTACCTTCGAACCGGCTCCAATCGAGGACGCGCATCACGCGGCGTGGTCGGCCACGGCCGTCTCGCTTCCGAGGATTGGATCGCTCCAGCCTCCCGGCGGCGTTACCCGCTCGACTTCGGCTGGTCCCCAGGTACCCGGCTCATATGGGTAGACGGGCGTGTCGCCATTCAGGACCGGGTCCACGACCCGCCACGCCTCTTCGACGTAGTCCTCCCGGGCGAACAGAGAGGTGTCTCCCTCCATCGCGGCCCCCAGCACGCGCTCGTAATCGCCGACCTCTGCGAGATTGGGTTGATGGTTCGCGAACATTTCGACTGTTCGTCCGACCATCTCACCGCCCGGCCCCAACACCGTCATCCCAATGGCGATCGCGACCTCGGGACTGATGCGGATCCGGAGATGGTTTTCCGACAGGGCCCCCACAGGTATCAACGGAGGAGGCTTCCGGAAGCGCCCGACGATCTCGGTACACGTCACCGGCAAGCACTTGCCGGCACGGATATAGAAGGGCACTCCCTTCCAGCGCGAGGAGTCGATCTCCAACCGCAGGGCAGCGAAGGTTTCGGTCTGCGAATCCGGCGCCACTCCATCCTCCTTGCGGTAGCCCCGGAACTGTCCGCGGACCAGGTCTTTCGCCGCGATGGGCGGAATCGCCTTCAGTACTTTGGCCTTCTCATCGCGAATCGATTCGCTATCCAGGTTGGCGGGCGGCTCCATCGTCAGATTCGACAGGAGCTGAAACAGGTGGTTCTCGACCACGTCGCGGATCGCGCCCGCGCCGTCATAAAAACTTCCCCGGCCCTGGACTCCGAAATCCTCCGCCATGGTGATCTGGACGCTTTCGATATAATCGCGGTTCCAGAGGGCCTCCATAAAAGGGTTTGCGAAGCGGAAGACGAGCATGTTGTGCACCGGGCTTTTTCCGAGAAAGTGGTCGATGCGGAAGATGGCTGACTCTTCGAAGTCGCTGAGCAGGACCCGGTTGAGATGTTGCGCCGATGCAAGATCGCGTCCAAAAGGCTTTTCCACGATGACGCGGGCCCCGCGTATGCAACCCGTTGCCGCCATGTTCTGGATGACTTCTTCGAACATGACCGGCGGAATGGCCAGATAGTACGCGGGCCGCTGTGCCCCTTTGAGTTCGCTGCAGATCGCCTTGAAGGTCGCAGGGTCGTTGTACTCGCCCGGTATGTAGCGCAATAAACCACTCAGCTTTTCAAAAGCTGCGGGATCCACTCCACCATGCTTCTCGAGGCTCTCCTGGGCGTGAGCCCGAAATTGCTCGATGGTCCAGGCCGGGCGGGCGACGCCAATGACGGGCACGTCCATGCGCCCGCGCTTCACCAGCGCCTGGAGCGCCGGGAAGATCTTCTTGTAGGCAAGATCTCCGGTTGCGCCGAAAAATACGAACGCGTCGGAATGGGGATTTCCCATGACTTTCTCCCTTAGGCCGTATCCCTCAGGCCGCGTCTGACTTCGCGCCCGGTTTCTCTACGTGTCCGCCAAACCGCTAGCGCATGATCACGCGTCCCTTTGCTTCCGGTATCGGCGGATCAGACGGTTGGTTGAACTGTCGTGGCTGAGCGCCGGCTCTGCTTTGCTCTCGACCTCCGCCACGATGCGCTGTGCCAGCGCTTTTCCCAGCTCCACGCCCCATTGGTCGAACGAGTCGATGTTCCAGATGATTCCCTGGGTGAACACCGAGTGCTCGTAAAGCGCGACCAGCGTGCCCAGCGTCTCCGGCGTGAGTCGCTCCGCCAGGATCGTGTTCGATGGACGGTTCCCCTCGAAGACGCGATGCGGCACCAACCCGTCCGGCGTGCCTTCAGCCTTCACCTGCTCCGGCGTCTTGCCAAAGGCGAGCGCCTCGGTCTGCGCGAAGACGTTGGCCAGGAGGATGTCGTGGTGATGGCCGAGCGGATTCAGCGACTTCGTAAACGCGATGAAGTCACACGGGACCAGGCGCGTCCCTTGATGGATCAACTGGTAGAACGAGTGCTGTCCATTCGTTCCCGGCTCGCCCCAGTAGATCGGCCCGGTCGGCTGCGCGACTTTAGTTCCTTCGAGCGTTACGTGTTTGCCATTGCTCTCCATCGTCAACTGCTGCAGGTAGGCCGGAAACCGCTTCAGGTACTGCTCGTAAGGCAGCACAGCAACACTCTCCGCGCCGAGGAAGTCGGTGTTCCAGATCGCCAGCAGGCCCATGAGCACGGGCAGATTGCGTTCGAACGGCGTTTTGCGGAAGTGTTCGTCCATCTGGTGGAAGCCGCGCAGCATGGCGCGAAAGTTTTCCGGACCGATGGCGATCATGGTGGAAAGACCGATCGCCGAATCCATCGAGTATCGCCCGCCGACCCAATCCCAGAACTCGAACATGTTCGCGGTGTCGATGCCGAACTTCGCGACCTCGACTGCATTCGTCGAGACGGCGACAAAGTGCCTCGCCACTGATTTCTCATCGCCACCGAGTCCCGCCAGCGACCAGGAGCGCGCGGTTTGCGCATTGGTCATGGTTTCGAGCGTAGTGAAAGTCTTCGAGGAGACGATGAACAGCGTCTCCGCGGGATCGAGATCGCGCACCGCTTCGGCAAAATCCGCCCCATCCACGTTGGAGACGAACCGGAACGTGAGTGAGCGTTCCGAATAGTGCTTCAGCGCTTCGTACGCCATCACCGGGCCGAGGTCTGAGCCGCCGATGCCGATGTTGACCACGTTGCGAATGCGCTTTCCGGTGTGGCCCTTCCAGTCGCCGCTGCGCACCCGCTCGCAGAAATCGCTCATCCGGTCGAGGACGGCATGCACTTCGGGCACTACGTTCTTGCCGTCGACGAGGATCGTGGCGTCCCGGGGAGCACGTAACGCCACGTGCAAGACCGCGCGGTTTTCCGTGACATTGATCTTCTGCCCGGTGAACATGGCTTCGATTCGGGCGGGCAAGCCGGCCTCGCGCGCGAGATCTAGTAGCAGTTGCACCGTCTCGTCCGTCACGCGGTTCTTCGAATAGTCGAGATAGAGGCCGACCGCTTCGACTGCCATGCGCTCACCGCGCTTCGCGTCCTTCACGAAGAGCTCTCGCAGGTGCAGTCTCGCCACCTTCTTGTAGTGCGCCTGCAAGGCGGTCCACGCCGAACGCTTTTTGCCCGATCGCCGTGTGCGCGGCGCTGCACGTGCTGTCATGTTCCGCTCCTTTGTCGTTAACTTCTAACCGACAGCTTTCAGTGGCGCACTCTTCCCATGATTGAACACGGAGACGACATGCTGAGAAGGTGCAGTCCGTGCTGATTGGACCCAAACGAACCCAAAGTGTGGGAATCCCGAAAAGCGGAAGGGCGGCGGGTGGCCCACACGACCCGCCTTCGCATAAGTCATTACACAGTGCGTGGCAGGTGACCCACACAACCCGCCTTCGCATAAATCATTACACAGTGGGTGCCCCACACAAGCCGGTTTTGCTTGTGTGAGAGACGCGAAAGGTGACCACCGCTCAGCGCCAATGCGCACCCCGGAGAGGAAACATGGAGGGTGCCCCATCCTTTGCTGAGCAGGTTTATCGCGAAGCAAGGGTGGGAGGGAAGACTGATTATCAAACGTAAGGAAGAAGGAATTGGTCGGGGAGAGAGGATTTGAACCTCCGACCCCCTGGTCCCGAAACCGTAGCGCAATCGCTATCTCATTGGTTCGTTTAGGTTGGTACTGCGTCGTAGTACGTCTAAGTGCAGGGTGTTCGGCAGCTATTGGACCCAAGTTGGACCCAAGTTTTTTGTAGCTTGGTCGCATTTGTTTGACTGCCGGCCGACGGCTTCGGGAAGCGGCGCTGCGCAGCGGCTTCGATGCCACACGGACGTTTTGGTACCCCCTCTAGAGCTGGACGGCAGTTTTCGCCCTCCGAGGTTCCTTTGCGGAATAGCCCTCCGCTCAGATCTCAATGGAAGTTCCCTCCTGGGCCAGGAAGCACGCGAAGGTATATTTCCGATCCGCAATCGTCTGCTGACAGAATTCCAAGGTCCGATCCAGGAACGCATCATCATGCGATGGATCGTGATGGAAGATAGCCAGACGCTTTACCTTTGCCTGCGCAGCCCGCTCCAAAGCGTCGAGGAAGGTGCTGTGCCCCCACCCCTTTTTCTGCGCGTACTCCTCCTCCGTGTACTGCGCTTCGGAAATCAATAACTCCGCATTTTCGGCAAAGCGCGCTAGCTCCAGGTCCATTGGATTCGGGCTGGATCCCCCGGATGCCAACCGCCCATAATTCTCGTGATCACTCACATAGACCAACGACCGGCCCGCAAAGGAGATGCGGAAGCCTATGGCAAGCCCCGGATGGTTGAGGAAGATGTACGAAACTCGGATCTCGCCCAGATGCACCTCGGACTCTAATTCGCAAAACGTCAGGTTTGCTTTCATGTCGCTCAACAGAACGGGAAAGTAGTCGGTGTCCATCTGTCCCCGGAATACTTTATCGAGCGGCTTTTCGGCCCCGTGGAGACTGTAGATCACAAACTCGTTGCTGGAATTGAAAGCCGGTGCGAAAAAAGGAAATCCCTGAATGTGATCCCAATGAGTGTGGCCTATGAAGATGTGTCCCTTGATGGGTTCTTGCTTAAACTCACTGATGAGCGATTGACCGAGCACCCGAATCCCTGTCCCGGCATCCAGGATCAGCAACTGGTCGCCGCACCGTACTTCGGTACAGGCGGTGTTGCCACCATATTTTGTAGTCGCTTGTCCTGGCGTCGCAATGGAACCGCGCGTGCCCCAGAAGCGAATGGTGAAGAGTTGTCGCTTTTCCCCCAGAAGTTCAGCGATAGTGTCCCAGAACTCCTGCAAGTCGTACGGTTTGCTCAAGTAGCGGTCTGCCCCCAGCCGCCGGGTCCGATCGACATCCGACGGATAGGTTTTGGACGAGGTGACCAAAATCTTGATATGGCTCAGGTTCGAATCGTTACGGATCTCTTGGATGAGGGTGTAGCCGTGCATCTTGGGCATCATCAGGTCCGTAACCACCACATCGGGGCGCTGTTCCCTGACGATTCGCAGCCCATCTATTCCGTTGTTAGCGGTCAAAGTCTCGACAGATTCTGATCGCAGCCGCGTCGAGGCGATGGTCAATATCGCTGGATCATCGTCGACCACGAGAACCTTCTTCATGACTAGCTCCGCACAACGAGGCAAAAAATGCCTTGAACATTGTAAATCAACAACTTACCGACGCACGGATGGGAGTTCAAGGCCATGAAAACGTTTGGGCCATTGAGCCGCGCCCAGTGGTGGCGCAGATCACGGAGGCAGTCGTCCGCGGGTTCACGCCGTGAACTCTGAGAAGAAGGCTTTTTCTTCCGCTTAGGCCTGTCAGCGGCCAGTGTGCTTCGGAGCAGAGCCACTTCCATTAAACATTCCGAGCTCGCTTTGCGGTCAGCGCCGAGTCCAGGGCATCCATGAAAGCATTGATCCTGAGCGGTTTGGTGAGATAGAGAAAGAAGCCTGCTTCTAATCCTTTCTCAATATCGCGTTCCATCGCATTTGCGGTAACCGCGATCACCGGGATGTGGGCGGTCGCAGGGTCTTGGCACAGGATTTTCATGGCGTCAACGCCACTCATGCCGGGGAGATTTATGTCCATAAGGATTACATCGGGCTGGCTGCAGCGCGCAAGCTCGATGCCCAGGGGACCGGTCACTGCGCTGAGCAGACGCATATTGGGGCGGCGGGCGATGAGTTGTTCCACTAACCTGAGGTTAGCCGGGTTGTCCTCCACATAAAGCACACTGCTCGGCGTTTCGTCTCCTCGAACTTGCGCACGGCCAATGGCTGCCGCTTCAGTTTCTGCCGCCGCAAGTTGCGGTTCAATCGACGGGCGCAGCTCGATCCAAAAAGTGCTCCCTGCTCCCACCGAACTCTTTACCCCGATCGTCCCTCCCATCAGTTCCACCAGGCGCTTGGTCACCACAAGGCCTATTCCCGTCCCCTGCTCGCTCCCGCCTTCCTGTCCTAACCGGTTGAATGGCTGGAACAGCTTTGATTGCGCTTCCTCTGAAAGACCCTCTCCTGTGTCTTTTACGCTGATGCACACAGGTCCATCGATGCTGGACGTGCAGCCCACCTCTACTGTGCCTCCAGCCCGGTTGTACTTGATTGAATTGGAAAGAAGGTTGATCAACACTTGTTTCAGTCGCGTGTGGTCAGCAACAACGGAACAGGGCGTGTCGAACCGAGGAAAAGTCACGCGGATGCCGCGCTGTTGCGCTTGCGGTTCGATCATGGTTTGGCATTCCACCATGATGTCGGCCAGCAACACCGGTTCTGGTGACAACGAAATGTTCCCAGATTCGATCACCGCAAGGTCCAGAATCTCATTGATCAGCTTCAGCAGGTGCCAGCCCGCTTGAAGGATCTGGGTAATGTTTTCCATCTGGGCAGGAGATGGCGGCGGAGTGTTGGACTCCATGATTTGCGCGAAGCCAAGGATTGCACTAAGTGGGGTGCGCAGTTCATGGCTCATGCTGGAAAGAAAATCCGATTTCGCTAGGTTGGCCTTCTCCGCCGCGGACTTGGCTTTCTCCAGCTCCACGTTATTATCCTGTAGCGTCCGTTCAAAACGTTTGAGCTCAGTAACATCGCGAGCGGCCGCAAACACACCCTGAAGCTTCCTATCGCGGTCGTAAAAAGTGGTCGCATTGTAGGAGACCACCGTTTCCTTGCCGTCCCTGGCGCGCGCTGTAAGCTCGTAGTTGGTCACCTTTTTCTCATCCAGCACCAGCTTGATACCCGTCTCCGCCCGCTCGGGATCGGTGAAGTAGTTCTTAAATGGGGCACCGATCAGTTCGTCACGAGTGCATCCGGTGAGGGCTTCCATCTGCTTGTTGATGTCAGTAATGATGCCAGAAGGGTTGGTGGTCATCAGCGCGTCAATGTTGGATTCAATAAGAGACCGGGTGTAAAACTGCTGATCACGCAATCGTTGATCAAGCTGCTTCTGGTCTTCTTCCACCCGCTTACGTGCGGTGTTATCAGTGCCGATCAAGAGATAGCCTATGATGGCGTCATGGTCATCGCGCAACGCTGTGACTGAAACCATTGCGGGAAAACGGCTACCATCCTTGCGAATGTAGGTCAGCTCATAGATGTCTTCAATCCCCCGCGACGCTTTGAAGACCAATGCCTCAAAACCCGGCGCGATTGTAGTTGCTAGCTCCCGGCTTAGTGTCTTGGCGCGCGCGATCACCTCTTGAGGGTCAGAGATATCAGCGGGGGTGATCTTGTTCATCACTTCAGCCGCCGCATAACCAAGCATGCGCTCAGCTCCGACATTAAATAATTGAATGACGCCCTTCTCGTCGGTGGCGATGCTGGAGAAGTTGGCGCTGTTCAAAATTGCATTCTGCAAAGCTCCCGTTTTCAGCAGGGCCTCTTTGCGTCTGACCTCGGTAACAACATCTGCGGTACCGGAGGGGCCGTCAGGAATGGCGATTTCGTGGTTTTGAACGGACATCAACACCCTTGTGGAGCTGACCTCGCCGGAGCGAAATGACAGCCCCAACTTAAATACCGCTTAGGCTGCCACTAGCTTCCATCTCGCAACAGCACATCTTCGGAATAGGCTGAGGTGCCGTGCTTCATCTAACGCTGTGCCCTCAAAACTTTTGCCTTCTCAACCACAGACTCAATCACCGTTCCTAGGTGATTCAATTCAACTGGAGACGTCAGGAATGCAGCGGCACCAACCATCTCAGCGTGGTTCTTGGCAGCGCCGTCCATCTCCCCCGTATAGAAAATAATTGGGATTGAATCTGTCCTTACGTCAGCCTTAATCCGCTTGCACACTTCATAACCACTGCTATCCGGCAAATTTATGTCTAGCAGTATGGCATCGGGGGCGTCCGTGATTGACCTGCTGATTGCTTCAGCTCCAGTTGCAGCGGTGGTCACTTCGAAACCAACTCGCAGCAAGAGCGTGCTCATCATCTTGCGCTGGGAGTGATTGTCGTCAACCGTCAGAATCTTCAGTACCTTTGCTCTGCTCATAACTTTGGTCTGCCTTTGCCGAATAGATCGTCTCGCGCGAGAAGCTTCTTTCAACCATGACGACGCTACTCTGGACATTGGACCTTGGTCGCTGACAAGCCGTTCCCAAGGTACACGTGGGAGGCGCGCCGAACACGGTCTGTATTGCTCACCTTTTGAATAGGGATGAAGATGGTCGGGGAGAGAGGATTTGAACCTCCGACCCCCTGGTCCCGAACCAGGTGCTCTACCAGGCTGAGCCACTCCCCGACGGTGTGAGGAAAGTAATTCCTGGAAGCGTCTCCGCGGAGGCTAACCCTGCGGTCGCGCTCATTACTTTGTCGACGATTATAGCAGAGGTGGCCGGGGCAGCCCGCGCCGGTCGCCCGACGGTATAATCGCCAGGTTTTCATCAGCATTTCAGAGGAGGTCTTGATGCCGAAATACGTGATTGAACGCGACCTGCCGGGCGCGGGGAAGCTTGGCCCGGAAGAACTCACCGCCGTATCGCAAAAATCGTGCAGCGTGCTGCGCAATCTCGGCCCGCAGATCCAGTGGGTGCAGAGCTATGTGACCAACGACAAGATCTACTGCATCTACATCGCACCCAATGAGCAGATGATCCGCGACCATGCGCAGCAGGGCGGATTCCCCGCCAACCGCATCTCCGAGATCAAATCGATGATCGATCCGACCACCGCGGAGGCGAAGGCCTAGACGCCCCAGCCGATGGCGGTTGCTCTTGCTCTAAGCGTTCCATGGCCGCGCATCTGTTCACGCGGACGCGCTGGTCACGGATCGGGACCTTGCTCTAGCCGTCCAACAGATTCCTCGCTTCGCGCGGAAGGACTATCGGCGGCGGATGGTAAAATCATCCTTCCTCGCGGCCTCAAAATACCGGCACGACTGGACCCGCTTTGGCCCTACTGACTCCGACCAAGCCGATCACTTACGCCGACGCCGGTGTAGACATCGCGCGCGCCAACCGCACCAAGCAACGCATCAAGTATCTCGCGCACAAGACCTTCACTAAAGGCGTGCTCAGCGAGATCGGCGGCTTCGGTGGCCTGTTCTCCATCGACCGCAAGAGGTTCCGCGATCCCGTGCTGGTCTCGAGTGTGGATGGCGTGGGCACAAAACTGAAGATCGCCTTCGAGATGGACCTGCATTCCACCGTGGGCGGCGACCTGGTGAACCACTGCGTAAACGATATTGCAGTGCAGGGCGCTACGCCGCTGTTCTTCATGGACTACCTCGCCACCGGCAAGCTCGACCCCGACATTGCCGAGAGCGTCGTCGAAGGCATGGCGGAAGCCTGCAAGCACAACGGCTGCGCGCTCATCGGCGGCGAGACGGCGGAGATGCCCGGCTTCTATCCCCCGGGCGAGTATGACCTCGCGGGATTCATCGTCGGCGTGGTCGATCGCGACCGTATCATCACCGGCGAAAAGGTCGCCGTCGGCGACATCCTCATCGGACTGCCCTCGAACGGACTTCACACCAACGGTTATTCGCTCGCTCGCAAGCTGTTGTTCGCGGTCGCGCGCTACTCGCCCGATACCTACATCAACGAGGTCCACGGCAAAGTGGGCAACGAATTGATGAAGCAACACAAGAGCTACTGGCCCGTCATCCGCAAACTGGTGGAGGGCGATGCGGTCTCGGCGATGGCGCACATCACCGGCGGCGGTATCACGGAGAATCTGCCGCGCGTGCTCCCCCGCGGCGTCGCTGCCGTCGTGGAAAAAGGCACGTGGCCGGTGCCCGCGATCTTTCCGCACATGCAAAAGATCGGTAACGTTCCCGAGGACGACATGATGCGCACCTTCAACATGGGTATCGGGATGGTGCTGGTCGTCCCGCCGAAGAAGTTCAAGAAAGTGCAGTCGATCCTGGAGCGCGCCGGCGAAAAGGGCTGCACCATCGGACGCATCGTCAAGGGCGACCGCAAGGTGACCTACGCGTAGCAAGCGCTCGCTGCCGGCGGTAGGCGGCCGGAAGCACCCGCGCAGTGATGGTCAGATGTTTCGCCGCATTGAAGCTACGATCCGCAAGATCCCCAAAGGCAAGGTCTCCACCTACGGCGACGTCGCCTACGCCGCCGGATTTCCCGGCGCCGCGCGCCAGGTCGCGTGGGCGCTGCACGGCTCGCGCGGACTTCCCTGGCAGCGCGTGGTCGGCGCCGGCGGACGCATCCTTCTTCCCAGCGAAGTTGGCTTCGAACAGCGCATGCGCTTGCAGGGCGAAGGCGTGCAGTTCGCGGGACTCCGTGTCCGCATGGAGCTGCACCGGCATAGCTGGTTCAAGAGAAAGCCTAAGCGCAAGCCGAAGAAGCGGCCCGCGCGGCGGCGGCGCTGATTTCTTCTCTGTGCGCCTCTGTGTTCTCTGTGTCTCTGTGGTAGGTTTTGTCTTTCCCATGGCGACAAGAAAATGCCCGACAATAAAAAACTCGGGATCCTGCTCAGCGGACGCGGCTCGAACTTCGTCGCCATCGCCGATTCCATCACGGCCGGCCGCATCGCGAACGCAGAGATCGCCATCGTGATCTCGAATCGCGCCGAAGCGCCCGGCGTCGCCACCGCACGCGACCGGAAGCTGGACGCCCGCGTCATCCCCTCGAAGGGCAAGACGCGCGAGCAGCACGACGCGGAAGTCATTGCCGCGCTGCGCGAGAAGCAGGTCGACCTCATCTGCCTGGCCGGCTATATGCGGCTGCTCTCGCCCGAGTTCATCCGCGCGTTCCCACACCGCATCCTTAATATCCACCCGTCGTTGCTGCCCGCATTTCCAGGGCTCGACGCGCAGCAGCAGGCCTTCGACCACGGCGTGAAGGTATCCGGCTGCACCGTGCATTTCGTGGACGAGCACCTCGACCACGGCGCCATCATCGTGCAGAAGAGCGTCGCGGTGCTCGAGTCCGACGACGCCCATGCGCTCGCCGACCGCATCCTCGAGCAGGAACACAAGGCCTACAGCGAGGCCATCAACATCGTCCTCGGCGGGAATTACGAGATCGTTGGACGCCGCGTGGTGGTGAAGGGCTCCGCGTCAACGCCGCAGCGGGCGTAGGCTCCGCTGGCGCCGCGCTCCATCCGGCACGTCTCACGGCAATATCACCTGCAACGCCTTCGGCAGGACACTGATCTCCACCGGCGTGTAACACGCGTGCTCGCCATCGGCGTGGATGCGCATCGGCGTCTCCGTCTCGATGCGCAGCTGGCCGGTCTGGAAGTACTCCACTTCCTTCAGTTCGAGGTGCGTCCCGCGAAAGATCCGGGGGAAGACGCGCAGTATCCTTGATTTTGAGAGTGCGCGGACGAAACATACGTCGAGCTTGCCATCGTCGAATACGGCGCGCGGCGTGATGTGCAGGCCATCGCCATAGGCAGGCGCATTGCCGATGGCGACCATCGTCGCCCGAGCGTCGATCGTGTTGTCATCACCAGTCGGACCCAGCGCCGTCACGCGAACGCGCTGCGGCTTATACGCGAAAACACTCTGCAATCCCGCGACCACGTATCCACCGTGACGTTTGAGCCAGCTCGGCATGGCGTTGGCACGCAGGTTGGCGTCGGAATCGAGGCCTAGTCCCGCGACGCAGCAGTAGACGATGCGTGCACCCTGCGCGTCGGTGATGACCCCAAGATCGATGGCACGCGGTGGTTTTCCGGCGAGGAATCCTCGCCAAGCCTCGGTCGCGAGCGCGCGCGTTCCCGTGCCGATCTCGCGATAAAAGTCATTGCCACTCCCGGTCGGGACGGCCAGCAGCGGAACCTTGTGCTCGAGCAGCTCGGCCAGGAAACGATGCACGGTGCCGTCGCCACCGAAGATAAGCGCAGCGTCGCTGCCTGCGATCGTCTCAGCGTCACCGAACTCGACGCCCGCGGCATGGAACGCCGCGAGGTCTTTCTTGGACGCAGCCGGACCGAAGATGGCGGCGGCGCGCACAGGTCAGGAGATGGCGACCTTCTTGAGCAAACGCCCGACGCGCAGTGTGAGCGTGGCCGGCACCTTGACCGCCAGCGCGGGTTCCTTCCGCACTTCGCCGTCCACGCGGACCGCTCCCTGCTTGATCTTGCGTTGCGCGTCGGAAGCCGAGTCGGCCATGCCACAGCGCGCGACCAGTTTGTCGAGCTTGATCGTGCCGCCATCTTTCCCCGCGATCTCGTTATACGAGACCAAGACCTCTTCCACATTCTCCGGCGTCTCGTCCTTCTGGAACTGTTTCGACCAGTCGGTGGCGGCCTTCTCGGCGGCGTCAGCGGAGTGGAAGTCGGTCACGATCAGTCGCGCGAGGTTCTGCTTCAGCTTCATCGGATGCGCCTTGCCCGCCTTCACCTGCTGCTTCTGGTATTCGATCTCTTTCGCCGGCATGTCGGTGAGCAGCTCGTAGTAACGCCACATCAGGTCGTCTGAGATCGACATCACTTTCCCGTACATCTCGAGCGGCGCTTCCGTGATGCCGATGTAGTTGCCGTAAGATTTCGACATCTTCTGCACGCCGTCAGTACCTTCGAGCAGCGGCATGGTCAGCACGACCTGCGGCGGCTGTGCATAGTGGCGCTGCAGCTCGCGCCCGATCAAAAGATTGAATTTCTGATCGGTGCCGCCGAGTTCGACGTCCGCATAGACGGCGACCGAGTCGTAGCCCTGCGCCAGCGGATAGAGCAGCTCATGGACGGCGATGGGCTTCTCTTCCTGGAAGCGCTTGTGGAAGTCCTCGCGTTCGAGCATCTGTGAGACGGTGACCTTGGCGGCGAGGCGGATCCATTCGTCGCCGGTCAGCTTGCCCAGCCACTCGCGGTTGAAGCGGACCTCGGTGCGCTTGGGGTCGAGCACTTTGAACATCTGTGCCTTGTAGGTCTCGGCGTTCTTCTCGATCTCGTCGCGCGAGAGGGGCGGCCGCGTGGTGTTGCGTCCGGTCGGGTCCCCGATCATCCCGGTAAAGTCGCCGATGATGAACACGACGGTGTGTCCGAGATCCTGAAAGTGTTTCAGCTTGCGGATCAGGACGGTGTGGCCGAGATGGAGGTCAGGCGCGGTGGGATCGAAGCCGGCCTTGGCGCGCAGCGGCTTCCCCGTCTTGCGCGACGCTTCGAGCTTCGCGCGCAGGTCTTGCTCGCGGATGATCTCCGCCGCGCCCTTGCGCAGGTATTCGAGCTGCTCGTCGACAGGTTTGAAATCAGCCACGGCGTGATTATAGCGGGAGGCCCGGAAAAGCAGATTCACAGACACAAAGCTACTGGCTGGGATACGTCAGCCAGCCGCGGAAGGCGTAATCGTTCATCACTCCGACCATCATCAATCCCAGCCAGAAGAGCCCCGCGATGACGACCGCCCAGGTCAGCCGTGGCGAGTAGCGCGCGTGCATAAAGAAAAGGATGACGAGCGTGGCCTTGATCGAGGCGATGATCAGCGCGATGACCAAGTTCGCGCCGGGGAACCAGGTGAGATCCACGAGCGAGACCCACACCGTGATCGCCGTGCCTGCCATCAGGGCGAGGAAGACCATCACGTATGTCTTGATCGGGACAATATGCTCGGACATCTTGCCGGCTCCTCTCTGACTACCCGGTGTGGCGATGCGCGATCAGGTACAACAGCGGGAAAAGAAAGATCCACACAATGTCGACGAAGTGCCAGTAGAGGCCGCCGATCTCGATGGGCGTGTGGTACTCCGGGCCGTACTTCCCTTTCCATGCGCCGATGAGCAGCCAGGTCATCAGTCCCAGGCCGATGATCATGTGCGTGGCGTGCATGCCGGTCATGCCGAAATAGAGAAAGAAGAATATCTGTGCGTGGCGCGGATCGACTTCCACATTCGTCCCCGGGACTCTCTCGTGGAACTGGAAGTACTGGCCGGGGACGTGATGCGTCTCCCACTTCTCGTAATACTCCACGCTCTTGATGCCGAGGAAGATGATGCCGAGCGCCATGGTCAGCAGGAGGAACAGCGGGATGAGCTTCGTCCGGCCAACCTGCGACGCCCACACCGCCAGCACCATGGTGAACGACGAGCCGATGAGCACGGCGGTGTTGATTGCGCCAAGCTTTACGTTGAGCGTGGCGCTGCCCGCGGCGAAGGCTTCCGGATACGTGGTGCGGTACACCAGATACGCCAGGAACAGGCCGCCGAAGAACATGATCTCGGTGACGAGGAACACCCACATGCCGAGCGACGACGCTTCACGCTGCTGCTCCATGTCGTCGAAGTGGTGCTGCAGCGCGGGGTGATGCGGATGCGCCGCGCCTGCGACCGCATTGTGAACGTTATCCGGCAACGTGCGTCTCCTCCTGGTGCTCGTAGTCGTAGGCCTCGGTGTGCACGATGGGCGGATGCTCGAAGTTATCCGTGAGCGGCGGCGACTGCGTCTGCCACTCCAGTCCGGTGGCGCCGAACGGATTGTCGCCGGCGCGCTGTCCGTAGCGCATCGACCAGGTGAAGTAGATCATCGGCAGCAGGTAGCCCACGCCGAGAATGGACGCGCCCGCGCTCGACATCACGTTCAGCACCTGAAACTCTTCCGCGTAGGCGCCGTAACGGCGCGGCATCCCCATGTATCCGAGGATGAACTGCGGGAAGAACGTGAGGTTGAAGCCCACGAAGATGATGAGCGCGGAAAGTTTCGCCCAGCCTTCCGGATACATCCGTCCCGAGATCTTCGGCCACCAGAAATGCATGCCGCCGAGGTAAGCCATCACCATGCCGCCCACCATGATGTAGTGGAAATGCGCGACGACGAAGTAGGTGTCGGTGACGTGTACGTCGATGCCGAGCGCCGCCAGGAACAACCCGGTCAGGCCGCCGATGGTGAACAGTCCGATAAAGCCGAAGGCGTAGAGCATCGGGGTGTGGTAACTGATCGAGCCCTTGTACATCGTCGCCGTCCAGTTGAACACCTTCACCGCCGACGGGATGGCCACCACGAAGCTGAGGAACGAGAAGATCATCGCCGAGTACACGCTCATGCCGGCGGTGAACATATGGTGTCCCCAGACCAGGAAGCCGAAGATGGCGATAGCGATCGACGAGAACGCGACAAAGCTGTAGCCGAACACGCGCTTGCGCGAAAAGCAGGCCACGACCTCGCTGATCACGCCCATCCCCGGCAGGATCATGATGTACACCGCCGGGTGCGAGTAGAACCAGAACATGTGCTGGAACAACACCGGATCGCCGCCCAGGTTCGGATCGAACACTCCGACGTGGAACAACCGCTCGGCTGCGACCAGCAGCAGCGTGATCGCGATGACCGGCGTTCCCAGCACCTGGATGATGCTGGTCGCGTACAGCGACCAGATGAACAGCGGCAGCCGGAACCACGTGAGTCCGGGCGCGCGCATGCGATGCACGGTCACGATGAAATTCAGTCCCGTGAGGATGGAAGAGAACCCCGAAACGAAGACGCCGACCGCCGCCGCGATCACGTGCGTATTGAGGAAGCCGGTGGAGAGCGGCGTGTAGAACGTCCAACCGGTGTCCACGCCGCCGGAGACGATCGAGAAAATCGTGATCACCCCGCCGATGACGTACAGGTACCAGCTCAGCAGGTTGATCCGCGGGAAGGCCAGGTCCTTCGCGCCGATCATCAGCGGCACTAGAAAATTCCCCAGCACCGCCGGGATCGATGGGATCAAGAAGAAGAACACCATCACGATGCCGTGCAGGGTGAAGAGCTTGTTGTAGGTATCGAGCGTCACCAGGTCGCTCTGCGGCGTGAGCAGCTCCAGGCGGAAGAGCACCGCCATGGCGCCGCCGATGAAAAAGAAGAACGTGATGCTGAACAGGTACAGCAGCGCGATGCGCTTGTGGTCCGTCGTGAGCAGCCACGAGCGGATGCCGTAGTGCGCGTTCAGATAGTTCACGTGTTCGTGGCGCTCGGTCATTGCTTGGGCACCTTGGCCTTCGGCACGTTCACCTCTTTCGGCGAAGCCGCGCCCGGTTCGCGATTATCAGCCGGCATCGCGGATTGGCCCTTCATCGCCTTCACGTACTCCACCAGTTGCAGCAGCCCTTCTTCCGAGACTTGTCCCTGGAACGTCGGCATGATGGGCTGGAATCCCTGCACCACTTTTGCCTGCGGGTTGAGGATGGATTCGCGAACGTAATTCTCGTCGGCGATCACTTTGCGTCCGTCTTGCAGAGTGACGGTAGAGCCGAACAGCCCCACCAGGTTCGGACCGCGCGCGCCAGAGTCCGCGCGATGGCAGGTGTTGCAGGCAAGCTGTTGGAAGAGCTTCTCGCCATTCTGCGCGAGCGAGCCTTCCGTCGGACCGCCCGCCAGCCACTGTTCGTAGTCGGCAGGCTCCATCACCACCACTTCCCCGATCATCCCGGAGTGCATGGTGCCGCAATACTCCGCGCAGAACAGGTGATAGCGCCCGACCTTGGTCGCGCGGAACCACGCGTAGCTGTAGCGTCCGGGGATCACGTCGGACTTGATGCGGAACGCGGGAACGTAGAAGGAATGGATCACATCCTGCGAGGCGAGGATGACCTTCACGTCGCGTCCCACCGGTACATGCAGCTGGTTGATCTCGCGTTGTCCGTCAAGATGCTCGAACTTCCACATCCACTGCTTGCCCACGCCGTAGATCTCCATCGACTGCGCCGGTGGACGGTTCATGCCGAAGAAGATCACCGCGCCCCACACGAACATGATCAGCGCGATGCCCAGCGGGATCACCGTCCATCCGATCTCGAGCGCGAGGCTGCCTTCGATCTGCTCCGCCCTGCGGTGCGTGGAGCGGCGATAGCGCACTGCGAACACGATGATGGTGATCGCGATGGCGGAAGAGAAAAACACCAGCACCGACAAGATGAACAGGAACAGCAAGTCCACCTGGCTCGCCATGGTGGAGGCCTGTTCCGGCATGAACGGCAGGTTCTTGAGGAAGTCAGGCATGGCCGGCCTCCCCCATCCCGCCTCTCCGCTCGCGGCGGAACATCACCAGCATGAAGCTGCCGAGCGCGAGCATGGTGGCGATTGCGCCCACGCGCATCATGTTCATGATCACCGCACCGTATTTTCCGCTCGCTGGATCGTAGTGGTAGCAGTAGAGCGTGAGTGCGTCGACCACGGTGCCGATATGTTCGTCGGAAGATTCCACCATCGCCAGCCGCAGGTCGCGCGGCGAGAACTCGATGCCGTAGAAATACTGCGCCAGCTTGCCTTGCGGCGTGGCGACCATCGCGCCGCTGGCGTGGGCGAACTGTTGCGTCTTGTCGTCCCACACGTAACGGAACCCCGCCGCCTCGGTGGCGGCCGCGATGGACTTCGCATCGCCGGTCAGAAAGTGCCATCCACTCTCGCTTCCCTTGCGCCCGTAGCGGACGAGATATTTCGCCTTGGCGTCGGCAGCGGTCGCGGGCGTATCACGGGGATCGAAGCTGATGGCGACGACGTCGAACTCCTGGCCGGCGGTGAACTTCATCGCCGCCAGCGCACCGGTGAGGCCGTTCAATACCTGGCTGCACAACATCGGACACTGGAAGTAGACGAAGGCGAGCACCACCGGACGCTTGCCAAAGTAGTCGCCGAGCTTCACCGTGCGGCCAGTTTCATCGCGGAAGGTGGCGTCGAGCGGAAGCTGCTGGCCGAGCCGCTGCTCGATCCTTGCCTGCTCCAGGATCTTCGGGCGCGTGTTCGCCGTCGGAGCAAACTCCCGCGGCGCCGGCACCTGCGCGGCGGCGGCGTGCACCAACGCCAACACGCTCATCACGAGCAGTACGATTTGAGCGGCAGCCAGACGGCGGATTGGGTTCGCGCTCACTTCTTCGTCACACCTTTCGCTGTATTCGCCGCCGCCGGGGTCGCGGTCTTTGCCGCCGGTGCTACCTTCGCCGCTCCTGCTCTCGCCGGCGCCACGCCCGGCTTCGCCGGCAGTCCGCGCTCGAGCGTGAGCTGCATCGCCTGCTCGATAGGGATACGCACTACGCCAGTCTGTTCGTCCACCCATGTCGGCGGGCCGTTCAGCAGCTTGTCTTCCGTCACGCGCAGTCTGTTCACGTCGTGCACCGGATCAGCCTGCAACCGCGGTTGCGGGAAATCGCGGGTCGGATCTTTCTGCGTCGGCTGCCGCTGCCCGCTCAGCATCGGGTTCGGCTCCGGATCGTGCGCGGTAAACGAACCCCGTAAGTAGTGGAACATCCCCCCTATCCCGAACTGGATCACGAGCGACACCACGGCGAGCGTGATCAGGAAGCCGAAGATCCCGCGCACGCTGACGTCGCTGTGCTCGTGCGCCCCGCCGAAATTGCGCATGTAACTGGCATCGTGCGCCGGCTCCGGCGCATGGCCCTGCTGGGGCTGCTTGTCATGCATGTCATGCGCCATGGCTGTGCACCCCCGCGAGCACGTCTTTGAGCAGCGGATCGGCGAGCGGCAACAGCGGACGCGAGCGCAGCTGGGTGAAGAACGCCGCCAGCCAGATGCCGCCCATCGCCACCAGAACGACGACATAGATCCACAACTGCGCCCACGGGATCTGCGGTGCTCCCGTCGGCTTGAAGCTGGGCTCGATGAGCCAGAACATATCCACCGCACGCATCACCAGGATGCCGGCGGCGACGAGCGCGAGCGCGCGGCCTTTCTTCTTCAGTTGCCGCGAGAGCAGCAACACGAACGGCATCATGAAGTGGAACACGATGATGGCCAACGCGATGTGCTGCCAGCCGCCGCGCGTGCGGTCGCCATACCACGGGATCTCCTCCGGAAGATTTCCCGACCAGATGATCAGGTACTGCGAGAAGGCGAAGTACGCCCACAGCATCACGAAGGCAAGCAGCAGGTTGCCGAGGTCTACGAGATAACCCGGCTTGATCACGCGCACCATCGGCTGGTAGCGCGCCAGCAGGATGGTGATAGCGATAGCGAAACTCATCGCCGAGAGCACCTGTCCGCCGATGAACAGCACGCCATACATCGTCGAGGACCAATGCGCATCGAGCGCCATCACCCAATCGATCGACGCAAAGGTCACGGTCAGCCCATAGACGACCAGCCCGGGCGCGGCGAATCTCTGGAAGCGGCGTCGCCAGTCGTAATCGTTGCCCGGCGACTTGTCGCGCTGTTCGGAAAGTCGCGTGATGCCCGCGCCCAGCACCCACCAGGCGATGAAATAGATGATGACCCGTCCGACCCACCACTTCCATTCGAAGACCGGCAGGCGGTGCCGCAGGATCTCGTCGGAAGCGACCCGGTTCACGTCCGCCCACGGATACAGCCGCTGCAATCCGAAGAGCAGCGGAATGAACATCGCCAGCATCAGTGGGATGTTCTTGCTCGCCGCCTGCAATTGCCGCCGGATGATCAGTCCCCACGTCCCACCGGTCAGGTATTGCAGCATGAGCAGCGCGAGGCACCCGAGCGTGACGCCGAGCCACAACATGTACGCCATCAAGTACGCGCGGAAAAAATGGTCGGGACTGAGCACGAGGGCAACGATCGAGAGCAGCGTCGCGACCAGGCCGATCACGAACGAGCGTTTGCGCACCGTGTCCACGATGGGCGGCGTGACGAAGTCTTCCGCGCGGATGACGGTCGCGTTGGCGTACTCCTCCGTCATCGCGGCACCTCCGTCTCGTGCGGTCCGGCGGTCCTCGGCACCGGTGTCTGTTGCACTTCTCCCCCGACGTCGGAAAGTTTCTTGATCTTTCCGCGCTGCGCCGCCGGCACGTCATTCACGCTCGCGTGCTGGCTCAACTGCAGCGCGCGGATGTAAGCGATGATGCGCCAGCGGTCTTGCGGCGAAACCTGCGCTACGGCATCGGGCATGGCGCCGAAGCCGTGCGTGATCACGTCAAAGTAATGTCCCGGCGGCGAGGTGCGCAGGCGGTCGATGTGGAATGACGGTGGCGGGCGGTACCCGCGCTGCACGATCATGCCGTTGCCGTCGCCGATGCTGCCGTGGCACGGCGCACAAAAGATGCCGTAGCGCTGCTGCCCGCGCTTCATGTCAGCCGCGGTGATGGCCATCGGGAAATAGTCGATGGGCGCCTCGCCCACCATCCCGGTGTAAAGCGGCGACCCATCCTGGAATTCCCCCGCGGGCACGGTGCCTTCCACGTACGGGCGCTCCGAGCGTTTATCCGGATAGAAATCGCTCGCGCGCATGGGAATGTACTTCGGCTGGTCGTGCATGTCCTGCCGGCAACCAGCGACCATGGACGCAAGCAAGATCGCCGCAACGGATTGTGCCCAGCGCAGGCGCATCAGTGCGGCACCTCCTCCACCGCATTCACGCCTTCCATGTGCAGCAGGAAGTCGGCCGTCTGGTGCCGCTCGAACTTCGGATCGGTGGACTCGATGACCAGGAAGAAGTGATCTCTGCTGGCCATGGCGAAGCGGCTCACGTTGAACACCGGGTGATACGGCATGGGCAGGCCGTTGAGCGCGAGCATGCCAAACACCGCTGAGGCCGCTGCCGCCAGCACCGTGCATTCGAAGGTGATGGGAATAAAAGATGGCCAGCTGAACAGCGGCCTGCCACCAACGTTCTGCGGATAGTCGATGGCGGCCATCCAGTACTGCATGTACATGCCGCCCACGCACCCGATGATCCCGCCAATGAGCACGATGAGTGGCAGGCGCGTGTTGTGGAATCCGATGGCCTCGCTCAGCTCTTCGATGGCAAAGGGCGAGTAAGCGTCCATCTTGCGATACCCGGCTTCGTGCGCTTTGCGCGCCGCCTGCACCACGTCGGTGGGCGTGGCGAACTCGGCGATGACCCCATAGACCGCGTGCCGCTTCGGAGGCTTCATTCTTCCACCTCCGCTTGCGGCAGGATGGTGCGCATCTCGAAGATCGAGATCATCGGCAGGAAGCGGACGAACAGGAAGAGCAGCGCGAGGAATAATCCGATGGTCCCCACGAACGTCATGATGTCCCACCTCGTGGGATGGAACATGCCCCACGACGACGGCAGGTAGTCGCGATGCAGGCTGGTCGCGATGATGATGAAGCGCTCCAGCCACATGCCGATGTTCACGATGATGGCGACCACCCACAGGCCTATCGGGCTGTTGCGCACGCGGCCTATCCACAGCATCTGCGGCAGCACCACGTTGCAGGCGAGCAGCGACCAGTAGAAGTGCGCGTAGGGTCCGGTCAAGCGGTTCAGGATCATGAACATCTCGAACTCGTTGCCGCTGTACCAGGCAATGAACGCTTCGATCATGTAGCCGTATGCAACGATCAATCCGGTGGCGAGCATGATCTTCGCCATGTTGTGCAGATGGCGCATGGTGATGAAGTCTTGGAGTCCGTAGATGGCGCGGATAGGGATGGCCAGCGTCAGCACCATCGCAAATCCGGAATAGATCGCGCCCGCAACGAAGTAGGGCGGAAAGATGGTCGTGTGCCAGCCCGGCACCACCGACACCGCGAAGTCGAAACTCACGATGGTATGCACGGAAACGACCAGTGGTGTGGCGAGTCCGGCGAGCAAGAGATATGCCGTCTCGTAACGATGCCAGTGGCGCGCGGAGCCGCGCCATCCCATCGCCAGCATGCCGTAGATGACTTGCGACACTCGGTTGGTCGAGCGGTCACGCAGCGTGGCGAGGTCGGGGATCAATCCCACGAACCAGAACAGCGCGGAAACAGTGGCGTAGGTCGAGACGGCGAAGACGTCCCACATCAGCGGCGAGCGGAACTGTGGCCACACGCCCATGGTGTTGGGATACGGAAAGAGCCAGTACGCCAGCCACGGACGCCCGGTATGCATCATCGGGAAAATGCCGGCGCAGGCGACCGCGAATAGCGTCATCGCTTCGGCGAAGCGATTGATCGAGGTGCGCCATCCTTGTTTCAGCAGCAGCAGGATGGCGGAAATGAGCGTGCCCGCGTGTCCGATGCCGATCCACCACACGAAGTTGGTGATGTCCCACGCCCATCCGACGGGAATATTGTTGCCCCAGATGCCAATGCCGCGCAGCACCAGGTAGCTGAGCGCGGTCATCAGCATCATGGCGACCAGGAAGGCGATGCCGAAGCCGAGCACCCATCCCATCGACGTCTTGCGGGTGAGCACGATGGAGCCGATCTTGTCCGAGACCGAAGCGAAGGTGTGCCCGGGCATGATGACGGGGGGCTTGCCCGCCATCGCCGCCGGTGTGGGCCGCTGCTCTTCGGTCGGTCCCTTATGCTCCGCCATGGGTCACTTTCTTCGTGCCGTTCCCTTCTTCTCGCCGCCGCTCTCCAACTCCGGATTCGGATTGCGGATCACCGCCAGGTACGTGGTCCGCGGCCGCGTGTTGAGTTCTCCCAGCAAGGAATAATTGCGCGCCTCCTGCTTCAGCGCGGTCACGCGCGCGGCCGAGTCATTGATGTTGCCGAAGACGATCGCATCCGCCGGGCATGCCTGCTGGCAAGCGGTCTCGATGTCGCCATCCTGCACCTTGCGCTCGTGCGTTTCGGCGTCGATGCGTCCGCGGTTGATGCGCTGCACGCAGTAGGTGCACTTCTCCATCACGCCGCGCGAACGCACCGTCACGTCGGGATTGCGCAGCATCTTGTACTGCGGCGTGTCCCAGTCCTGGTAGAGCAGGAAGTTGAAGCGCCGCACCTTCCACGGACAATTGTTCGAGCAGTAGCGCGTGCCCACGCAGCGGTTGTAGACCATCTCGTTCAGCCCTTCGCTCGAGTGCACCGTCGCGCCCACCGGACACACCGGCTCGCACGGCGCGTCTTCGCAATGCATGCAAGGCACAGGCTGGAAGTAGGCGCGCGGATTCTCCGCCGTGCCTTCGTAGTAGGTGTCCACCCGCAGCCAGTGCATCTCGCGCTCTTTGATCACCTGCTCCTTGCCCACCACGGCGATGTTGTTCTCGGCATCGCACGCGACCACACACGCGTTGCATCCCACGCACGAGTTCACGTCGATGGTCATCCCCCACGCGTAGCCCTCGTACTTCACCGCCGGATACATCGAGATGTCCGGCGTCTCTTCACCTTCGTGCAGCGCTTTGGGATCGTGCTCGTATGCTGCGAGGTCGGCGGCGCGGACCAGGTCGCGTCCCGCCATCGTCTGGTGATGCTGCGTCACGGCGAGTTGGGTGCGCTCCTCGAGCGCTTTCACTTCCGCACCAACACCGAAGCCCGGCGCGTTGCTGGTGCGCAGCTTGTACGCGCTGAAGCCCATGCCGTTCGCCACCCGGCCGGCACGCTCGCGCCCGTAGCCAAGGTGTACGGTGACGGAATCATCGGGATGTCCGGGCAGCACCCACACCGGCCCCGTGATCTCGCGGCCGCCGTAGCGGACGGTGACCACCTGCGTCTTGCCTTCGTTGACGCCTGGAACAAAGTCAGCGCGTCCATCCGAGTCTTCGTACGCCGCCAGCGAATCGGTCGCGAGATTCAGCCGCCGCGCTGTCGTCGGACTCATCAGCACGGCGTTCTCCCACGTGATCTTCGTCAGCGGCTTGGGCAGCTCTTGCAGCCAACCATTGTTGGCGAAGCGGCCGTCGAAGACGTTGGGATCGGCGCGGAAGATGACCTCGAACTGGTTCTTCGGGGTAACGCCGGCTGCCACCCCCGGCGCTCCCACACCCTTGGCCGTGACTTGCTTCTCCGGCAGCGCGCTGTCGGCGATGAAGCCGTCATGCAGCGACTTGCGCCACCACATCTCAAAGTCTGCACCGGAATGCTGGGATTTCCAGTGCGTGCGCAGCACGTCATAGCCGGGAACGCCGGGCGAATCGCTGAAGGCGGTCAGGAAATCGTGCGTGGACTTGCCGTCGTAAAGCGGCGCGATGAGCGGCTGCACGATCGAGACCGTTCCGTCATACGCGCGCGTGTCGCTCCACGACTCGAGATAATGCGCTTGCGGCACGTGCCAGTGGCAGAGCCACGAAGTCTCGTCAACGTAGAGGCCGAGGTGCGCGCGCAGCGGGACTTTCTGCATCGCGCCGGTGAAATCGAGATCAGCGGGTGCGTTGTAGACCGGGTTGCCGCCGACGATCGCGAGCATATCCACCTTGCCCGCCCACATCTCGCCGATCAGCTCACCTAGCGATTGTGCCTGGTCCACCGGATTCGCTTCCATCGGATCGGTGTACACGACCGTCTTGCCCACGTTGCCAAGCGCCTGATTCATCGCTGCCGCCAGCGCGTGCACGGCTGCCGGCTGGCCTTCTCCAGCGATCACCAGCGACGCGCCGCGATGCGCTTGCAGATCCTTCGCCATCGCCGCGATGAACTTGCCGTCAACGCCGCCCGCCGCACTTCCGGCGCTCGCGCCCAGCGCGCTCGCGAGACCGCGCGCGAAGTCTTCCACGTCGCTCGCCCGCTTTGGCAGCCGATGGTCGGCCTTCGAACCGGTCGACGACGGCGTGCTCTCGATGGCGTAGAGCCGGTTCATGCCGCGTTCAGACTTGCCGCGGCCATCTTTCTGCACCTTGCGGCGCGAGGCGAACTCGCGCGCATAGCGATGGAAGCCGGGATATCCCGCAGACAGAAAATCTGCGTCGAGCGAGACGATCACGTCCGCCGGCTCAATGTGGTAGACCGCGTTCATCGGCTGGCCAAAAGCGGCGACCATGCCGGCGCGGAACGAATCGCGGTTGACCGGATCGTACTGGTACCACTTCGCCTGCGGATAGAGCTTGAGCAGGTCGCGCATCTGCGCGGCCATCGTCGGCGAGATCACCGTCTCGGTGAGGAAGCGGACGCCCACTCCGCCCAGCGATTTCTGCGCCACCAGCGGCTGGCGGATCGCCCCCAGGAATGCGCCCCACGGCTTCACTTCGCCGAGGTGCTGGATGGTCTGCGAGCGATCGGGATCGTAGAGCCCGAGCACCGAAGCCTGCGCGAACACGTCACTGCCGCCCGCCGACGCCGGATGGTTCGGATTCCCTTCCACCTTGGTCGGCCGGCCTTCATTGCTCTTGGCGAGCAGCGGGAAGGCGCCGGTCGGGAATGGCATCGCCGTGGCGAAGTAGGTGGGATTGCCGGGCAGCATGTTCTCTGGCTGGCGGACGAATGGGATGATGGCTTCCTTCGGCTGCTTGGTGCAGGCGGAAAGTCCGGCGAGCGCCAGGCCGGCGGCGGCGACCTTCATGAAGTCGCGGCGACTCACTTCATCGAGCGCGGCGGCGTGGCGCGGGAATTCATCTTCGATCAGCCGCCGGAAGCCTGGTGTCTGCGCGAGTTCGTGTAGCGACCGCCAGTACTGCGGTCCCTTGGCGCGCTCGAGCTGCTCGCGCGCATCGGCAAGCGTGAGCGCTTTGCCGGTGTCGATGCGGACAAGCTCGTTCGCTTCTGCCGAACGATCCGCCGCCGCCGCTTTTTTCTTCTCTACGCAGTCCGCTGACATTTCATCCCTTATCGTTTACCTGACTCATCGATGGCACGTCGAGCAGCTGGTGATGTCGCTCGGCGGCCGCACTCGGTACATCTGGATCAGATCTTTTCCCAACTTGCGCTGGTCGGTGTAGTGCTGGCTCCCGAAGTCGAGCGGCTTCTCGGCGGTCGGCTTCTCGTAGCCCATGTTGAATACCTGGTCTTTCGGACGCAGGAACTTGTCGGGCGCGCGATGGCAGTCCAGACACCACTCCATCTGCAGTGATTGTGCCTGGTACATCAGCGGCATCTTGTCCACCGGGCCGTGGCAGCTATCGCAACCCACGCCTTTGTTCACGTGGATGCTGTGGTCGAAGTAGACAAAATCGGGCAGGTCGTTCACCCGCGTCCACTCCAGCGATTTCCCGGTGCGGAAGCTTTCGCGCACCGGCTCGAGCATGGGCGCGTTCGTCCAGATCTGCGCGTGGCAGTTCATACACGTCTTGGTCGGCGGGATGCCGGCGAACGGCGAGGTCTCTACCCCAGTGTGGCAGTAGCGGCAATCGATGCCCATGCCACCGGCGTGGTGCGCGTGCGAGAACGGCGGCGTCTGCACCTTGGCCTCGCCCTGGGTGGTGACGTAGCTCGAGCGCTGCACCTCGGCCGCCGTCCACGTCAGCGCGCCCACGAGGAACAGGAAGCCATAGATCGTCAGACGCGAGATCGTGTTCGTGCTGCGATGGAAGATCTGTGACAAGTGACCTTCTGCTTCCGTCCGTCTTGCGGCAGAACACGGCTCGCTGTTTTGGCCGTCAGGTTGAGTTCAGTTGTCCAGTGGTTCCCGGAGCGAGTTGGGAAACGGGGAATTATAACAAGGCATATCGATTGCGCCAGTGGCGCGACGTGACTTGGCGTTCAAATGAGGCTCGTCCCTTGGGGGAGGTTGCCGCCGACCAAGGTAGGTGTGTTCCGATCTTCGCAACACCTCAGAAACCATAGAATCCAGCCTGGACTTTTCTGCAGGTCTGGTGTTTCGTGGAGCCTTGAGGAAGGTGTAATGGAGGTCCCGCGCGCTATACCTGAGCGTTCTGCCGGTGGCGGCGCGACCGCCGGGCCGGGCCACGCATCCTAATCTGGCAGGAGATTCCTTAGCCATGGCGAAAACTGCGGCAGACATTCTCATCGAAACCTTGCTGGACTGGGATGTGGACACCGTCTTCGGCCTCCCCGGCGACGGCATCAACGGCATCATGGAGGCGCTGCGCACGCACCAGGAGCAGGTGCGTTTTATCCACGTGCGCCACGAGGAATCGGCGGCGTTCATGGCCTGCGCCTATGCCAAGTACACCGGCAAGCTCGGCGTGTGTGTCGCGACCTCCGGACCCGGCGGCCTGCATCTGCTGAACGGTCTCTACGACGCCAAGCTTGACGGCCAGCCTGTGCTCGCCATCACCGGCATGGGATTCCATGACCTCGTCGGCACGCACACGCAGCAGGATGTGGAACTCGACAAGATCTTCATGGACGTGGCCGCCTACTCCGTCCGCGTCATGGGACCCACACACGTGGAGAACGTCACCGACCTCGCTTGTCGCACCGCGCTGTCGTATCGCGCCGTGGCGCACATCACCTTCCCCGTGGACTTGCAGGAGAAGGAGGCCAAGAAGGGACGCTCCCAGCGGAACATCCCGCACCATACCTCCGACGTGATGGCCTACAGCGCGCGCATGCCCCACGAGGTGGACCTGCAAAAAGCCGCGGACATCCTCAACGCCGGCAAGAAGATCGCCATCCTCTGCGGTCGCGGCGCCATCGGTGCGGCCACCGAGCTGGAACACGTTGCCGAGTTGCTGGGCGCGCCCATCGTGAAGGCGCTGCTCGGAAAAGCCGCTGTCCCCGACTCCAGTCCGTACACCACCAACACCATCGGACTGCTGGGCACGCTGCCCTCGCAGCTGGCGCTCGAGGATTGCGACACGCTGCTCATGGTCGGCACCTCGTTCCCGTATCTCGAATTCATGCCCAAGCCCGACCAGGCCCGCGCGGTGCAGATCGAGCTCGATCCCAAGCGCATCGGATTGCGCTATCCGGTCGAAGTGGGGCTGGTCGGCGACAGTCGCCGTTCGCTCGCGGCACTGCTCCCGCTGCTGCGCAAGCATGACGACCGCAGCTTCCTCGAAAAAGCGCAGCAGGGGATGAAGCACTGGAACGCGCTGATGGAAAAGCAGGCCACGCGCGCGGACAAGCCGATGAAACCCCAGGTCGTGGCGCACGAGCTGGGCAAGCGCCTGCGCAACGACGCCATCGTCTCTTGCGATTCCGGCACCATCGCCACCTGGTGGGCGCGTCATATCCCGGTGAAGCAGGGCCAGATGCACTCGCTCTCCGGCACGCTCGCCTCCATGGCCAACGGACTTCCTTACACCATCGCGGCGCAGGTGGCATATCCCGAGCGGCAGTGCGTGGCGTTCGTCGGCGACGGCGGCTTCCAGATGTTGATGGCCGAGTTCGCCACTGCCGTGCAGTACAAGCTGCCCATCAAGGTCGTCATCTGCAAGAACAACTCGCTTGGCATGATCAAGTGGGAGCAGATGGTCTTCCTCGGCAATCCCGAGTACGGCTGCGACCTGAGCCCGATGGATTTCGCCGCCTTCGCGCGCGCCTGCGGCGGTGCCGGCTTCACCATCGACGATCCCAAACACTGCGGCGCGGTGATCGAGCAAGCGTTGAACACGCCCGGACCGGTCATCATCGAGGCGGTCGTGGATCCGTTCGAGCCGCCCATGCCGCCGAAGATCACCATGGACCAGGCGGCAAAGTTCGCCGAGTCGTTGATCAAGGGCGAGCCGAACCGCAAAGAGATCGCGCTCACCGTCTTTGGGGATAAGGTGCGTGAGATGGTTTAGAGCTGCGGTCCGGGCTGCGATTTACGACTGCGATCTACGACTGCGCCAGGTTCATGACCAGCAGCCTGGGCTCCGTCATCTCTTCGATGGCGTAGCGCAGGCCCTCGCGGCCGAGCCCGGAATCTTTCACCCCACCGTAGGGCATGCTGTCGATGCGGAACGTGGGCACCTCGCCCACCATCACCCCTCCGACCTGCAACTCCTCGAACGCTTTGAAGATGAGCGCGGCATCGCGTGTGAACACTCCGGCTTGCAGGCCGTAGGGCGAATCGTTCACCCGGCGCAGCGCGTCGTCGAACTCGTCGTACGGTTCCACCGTGACTACCGGCGCGAACACCTCCCGGCAGTTCACCTTCATCTTTGCGTTGGTGTGCGTGAGCACGGTCGGTTCGAAGAGCGAACCATTGCGCTTTCCGCCGCACAACACCTGTGCGCCGCCGGCTACTGCTTCCGCGATCCACTGCTCCACGCGTTCGGCGTCGGAAGGCCGGATGAGCGGGCCAACGTCCGTCGCCTCGTCCATCGGATCGCCAAGTCTCAGCGCTTTAACTTTGGGGATGAAGGCTGCGAGGAACCTGTCGAGCACGCTGCTGTGTACCAGGATGCGCTGCACCGAGATGCAGCTCTGCCCGGCATAGCTGAAACCTCCGACGGCGCAGCGTTCGGCGGCGTAGTCGAGATCGGCGTCGGCATGCCCGGAGTCCGAATGAAAGTCCGAATGAACGATTACGCCCGCGTTGCCGCCCAGCTCCAGCACCACGCGCTTCTTCCCCGCTTGCGACTTCAGCGCCCAACCCACGGCGGCGCTTCCGGTGAAGCTGAGCATCTTCAGGCGAGCGTCTTCCACCAGCACGCCAGCATCTTCGTTGGCGAGCGGCAGGACGTTCAGCGCGCCCGCGGGCCAGCCCGCTTCCGCAACCAGGCGGGCGAGGTTGAGCGCGCTCAGCGGCGTCTGCGGTGCGGGCTTGAGCACCACGGCGCAGCCGGCCGCAATGGCCGGCGCGAGCTTGTGCCCAACCAGGTTGAACGGGAAATTGAATGGCGTGATAGCGGCGATGGGTCCGAGCGGAAAGCGCCGCACCAGGCCCCACCGGCCGCGCATGGATTCCATCACGTCCAGCGGAAGGTATTCCCCCGGGATGCGCACCGCTTCTTCCGCGGCGACGTCGAAGGTGAACGCGGCGCGCTCGATCTCCACGCGCGCCGTCTTGATGGGTTTTCCTGCTTCGAGCGCGAGCGTCCGCGCCAGCGCTTCGCGCTGCGCGCGAATCAGCTC